>DASUOZ010000029.1:0-8294 GCA_036276375.1 Pyrinomonadaceae bacterium
TACTGTTCAGGTTGACGTTGAAATTGTAATCGCGGCTCGCGCGTTCATATCGCGACATTTGGCTATAAGCAAAGTAATAAATCAGACCTCCAGCAATCACGACCACGATCAAACCCAAACATCCCGCACCACCACAACCGAGGGCTATTTTTTGGTTTCGAGTCATCTGTTTTTGCCTCTTTTAGGGGTTATTTAGTTTTCATCCACGCCACACAACGTTCCAACTCGTCGTGCATGGTGCGAATATCGGCGTGGTGCAGGTCTCCGTGGCCTGGGAGCACCCACTCAAACTCATACTTCAAAAGCTTTTCCATCGAGCGGATCTGTTCGGGCCACGAATACCAGGCGACGCTGCGAAAAGCAGTCAACGTCTGACGATTTGGCGACCAGGCCAGGTGATCGCCGGTGAACAAAAACTTGTTGCGATAAAGAAAGACGACGTGCCCGCGCGTGTGTCCAGGAGTTGGGATCGCGAGCAGTTCGCTATCGAGCGCGACTGGATCAGAGCCACGGATTATTTGCTCGACTCCGAGCCGCGCCGCGCCATCATCGGCATGCATTACGCGCTCACAGTTGAACCTCTCGCGAAACAATTTGTGGTCTGCGACGTCGTCCTTGTGCGTCAGCAGCATCGTGCGGACGCCGCCGAGCGCTTCGATTCTCTTCAATAACTGCGTCGCAAACCGTGGCGAGTCGATCAACACGTTCCCGCCTTCGCTCTCCGGACGAACAATCAAATAACTCCACGCCCCGAAGCTCGATTCCGAAGTAAAGCCGCAAAAATAGACATTCTCGTCCAGCAACAAGGGAAACGCGTCGATACCGAGATGTGCGTCGTGCCGCTCGGTGGAACCGATAGAGCCGGTCGGGCACGCGACCAGCGCCATCATCGCGCGTTGTGTTTCATCGTCGTTCTCCGGCTGGTGATAAACGCTGCACTGGTCGCCGTGATCGCGAAAGATCTCGGGCGCGAGCTGGCTGCACGTGTCGCAGTCGATGCACGTCGAATCGACGAAAAAATCCCCGGGCACGTTCTCCGGTAAACGTTGTTGCAGACTGGCCATTACGCGGAGATTATACAGACTAGATGTCGAATTCATTGATGAGGCGGTGCAGGTAGGAGCGGCTGATGCCCAACTTCCTGGCGGCGGCGACTTTGTTTCCTTCGGATTGCAGTGCGGCCACTATCATCTTTCGCTTCAGCGCCGCGACTGCGCCTTCCAGCGTTGATTCGTCCGTTGTGCTCGTTCCCGGCAGTGCGCGCAGCATCTTCTCGGGCACAAACTCGACACCGAGCGACGTGCCTGTGCTGAGCACGACGAGACGCTCGATCAGGTTTTCGAGCTCACGCACGTTGCCCGGCCATTCATACTCCTGAAGCACTTCGATCAACTCCGGCGCGAGCTCCGGCGCCGGTTGTCCGTGTTTCTCCGCCGCCTTTGACGCGAAGTGCGCCGCGAGTAATGGAATGTCTTCCGGGCGATCGCGCAACGGCGGCAACGCCAGCGGCACGACGTTCAAACGGAAGAACAGGTCCTGCCGGAAGCGACCCTCGGAAACTTCCTTCTCCAAATCCCGGTTACTCGCCGCGATTAAGCGAATGTCGACGGTCAACGTTCGCGTGCCGCCGACGCGCTCAAACTCGCGCTCCTGCAATACGCGCAGCAGTTTTACCTGCACTGCCGCGCTCAGCTCCCCGATTTCGTCGAGAAACAGCGTGCCGCCGTTCGCCAGCTCAAAACGACCCTTGCGCGACTGAATGGCGGACGTAAACGCGCCGCGCTCGTGACCAAACAGTTCCGACTCGATCAGCGTTTCCGGCAACGCAGCACAACTCACCGCCACAAACGGCCCGTTCGTACGCGGGCTCTCCTGATGAATCGCGCGCGCCAGCATTTCTTTGCCGGTGCCGTTCTCGCCGGTCAGTAAAACCGTCGCGCTCGTCGCCGCTACCGATCGCGCCTGTTTCAGCACGCGCTCGAGCGGCTGGCTGCTGCCGAGCAGATGCGAAAACCCTGGCGGTCGCGCCAGTTCATCGCGCAAACGCCGGTTCTCGATTTCCAACTGCCGCATTCGCGAAGCCTGATTCACGATGTGCAGCAACTCCGCGGAGTCAAGCGGCTTTTCAAAGAACCCATACGCACCGTGTTTGACGGCTTCCAGTGCTGCACGTTTTGAATCGCTGCCGGTGATCACGACCACTTGCAGCGGCGGATCCTGGTTGCGCGCCACGTCGATCAGCGCCAGTCCCTCGAGAATGTCGTTGACGAGCGGCGGCAAATGCAGATCGCTGACGACCACGTCGATCTCCTGCTCGTTGATAAACGCGCACGCCTCTTCGCGCGACGCCGCCTGCAACACGTGATAATCGGACGTCAGCGCCCAGTAAAGACCGCTGCGTACCGACTCGTCGTCGTCAACGACAAGCACTCTACCTTTCGGCTGTGTTTGCGTACTCATTCTCGAACTAGCATTCCAGACTACAGAGCTTCACCGCACGCTTTTGGCAGCGAATGCCTGGGCAGGTACTGCACGAGGAACGGGCGTAACGGGATGCAAGAAGAAGGTTTTGCCGCTCCCTTCTTTGGTTACGCCGTTATGGCACGGATGGTAGCACGACGCGAAAAGTCGTTCCAGCGCCTTGGACTGATTGCACGTCAATCGAGCCGCCGCTGGCGCGAATTACCTCGCGGCAGGTGTATAGGCCAAGCCCGATACCGTTTTTCTTCGTGGTGGAGAACGGGCGGAAGAGCCGGTTCTCGATAAACGCGCGACTCATGCCTGGTCCAGTGTCGCTGACGGAGAACGCCGGCGCGCCGTTGGCGTTCTTGCCGGCCTCAATCCTGAGCGTGCCGCTTTTTCCGTTCATGGCCTCGATCGCGTTCAGCAGCAAATTTTCCATTACTTCTTCGATTCGCGCCGCATCGGCGAGTGCGTAAAGACTGTCGGGCAAGCTGGTCTGAATCGTGTGCTGGCCTCGCACGGGTTCTGCCGTCATCGCGATCGCGCGCTTAAGAATCGGCACGAGATCGGTTTTGGTCGGACGTTTGTGTTCGCCGCTCAAACTGCTGACGGGACGGCTCAGTCGCGCGACGATGGCTTTGAGTTTGTCGGTCGCGTTGGTCAGGCCCTTCATCGCGTCGATCCGAAACTGTTCGTTATCGAAGTGGCGTTCCATGTTGCTGACCGTTAGCGACAAACCCTCGATCGCGTTTTTCAGATCGTGAGTGAGCATCGCGGAGATTCTGACGAACGACTCAAACTGTCGCGACTCCGCTTCGCGGGCGAGCTGGGCGCGCAACTGTTCGGTCACGAGATTAATGTTGTCGGCAATGGCGCGCGCGTCGTCACTCGACTGAAGGATGATGCGCCGGTCCACCTCGCCCTTAGCGATCGCCGACAGATCTTCCCCCACGCGCGCGATGCCGCGCGAACGATTGCGCACGTACTGGTCGAGCAAAAACGCGGCGAGCAACGACAGGAAGAACGCGAGCACAAATCCGGCAATGCCCCAGCGACGCGCCGCCGAAATAAATGCATCTGTGCGGCGCGTTACGGCCACGCTGACATTCAAACGTGGCATCGGCGCCGAAGCAGTCGCACCCGAAGCTTGGGCTACCGGCGCGTCAGACTGGTAGATCACGTTGCCCGAGTTGTCGCGGACGACGATCAGCGCACTCGACGGTTCGCGGCCGGCGTTTGTTTCCAACGCCCGAACCGGCATCGAAAGCAGGCGTTGAAGATCAACTATGCCCACTATCGCGCCTTCGCTTCCCAACCCGCTTTCATTGTGAATCGGTACTGAGAACTCGACGCCGGCGTTTGTGGAACTGTTTTGAATTGGTCTGTCGAGCAGGACGTTACCCTGCGTGGTCCACACGCGATCGTCCGGTTGCGGCAAACGTGAACGCACGGCGCTATCGACGCCGGCGTCCCAGACCTGCCATTGCTGTGTGTCAGTGCTGAACCAAAGCGGTTGGCGATTGCGATCGAACAGCGCGAGGCTTTTGAAGAGTCCGAAGTCCCAGGCAGATTTCAAGCGCGCATGAGTGCTCTGCCGTAGTGAAGGATCGGAAGGATCGCTCGCCACCCGTTGTATCTCGGGTGTGACAGCGAGTTTCAATAGTGTGCTGCCCTCATTCTGCAACCACTCATCAACGCCCGCGGTGAACGCATGTAGATCGTTCTGAACGATCGCGTTGACCGTGGCGTTGACTGAGCGGGTGCCGTTCCAGTAGTTGAGCGCCGCGAGCAGCAAAAGGGGCACGGCGCAGACCACAAAATAGGTGAGAAAGGGTTTCTGACGCATAGGATTTTTGATTTTTGATTGCGCCAATTGTTGATTGCAAGACAGAGCTTACACAGCAAGTCGACAATCAACAATCAACAATCAACAATCGAAAATCGGCAATGACTACGCTGGTTTTCGCCCGAATTCCGCCAGCAGCGGCGCGAGGGTTTCAATAATTAGCTCGTGCGCGGCGCCATTGCTGGCGACCAGACCGTTACGATTGTTAACGTCGCGGACGTTGTAATTCAACGGCCGGCCGAAGAGGTCGGTCAAACGCCCGCCGGCTTCGGTCAGGATCAATTGCGGCGCGCAGGTGTCCCATTGTTTCGTGCGCGGCGAAAGATGAATGTAGAGGTCACACTGCTGTTCGGCGAGCAGTCCGACCTTGATGCCGACCGAGCCGCGCAGCACTTCTGAACGAAAACCGAATCGCTGGACCACTTTGTTCATGCGCGGGCTGCGATGGGACCTGCTGGCGGCGAGGCGCATGGTCGCGAACGTTTGCCGGTCGGAAACAGCGGCCCGATCGGTTTCGCGTTGCGGGCGTTCGATCCAGGCGCCTTCGCCGATCACGGCGCGATAAAGCACGCGTGAGAGCGGCACGTAAACAACGGCGACCACCGGTTCACCGTCTTCGACCAGGCCGATCTGCACCGCGAAGTCGCCGTTGCCGTCGATAAAACCGTTGGTGCCGTCAATCGGATCGACCATCCAGACGCGCGACTTGCTGAGACGTCGTTCGGTATCGACTGATTCTTCGGCCAGAATGCCGTCAGTCGGAAACTCCTTCTTGACGCCGTTGACGATCAGTTCGTTAGCGATGCGATCCGCCTGCGTGACGGGTTCAACGTCGTCCTCATAACTCTTCTGTTCGACGTGCAGCGGTTTTTCATACTGCGCAAGGATCGTCCCGCCGGCCGCGCGCGCCAGGTCGACCGCAACCTCCAGCTCACGTTCGTACTTTCTAACTTCGTGGTCCTTGTTCATCCGTGTCATTCGTGGCCTAACTGTCTCGCAGCGTCGCGAACCACTTCGATCGTCTGTTCGATGTCTGTCTTCGTCGTGCGGAAGTTTGTAATGCACGCGCGCAAGCCAAACTTTCCGTGCACGGTTGCGTTCGACAAGTACGCCCGCCCGCCTTTTTGCACCGCCGCCATAATCTGTTCGTTCAGCCGGTTGAGCTCGCGGTCTTTTCCCTTCAGATCCGGCGGCACGTAACGGAAACAACAGATGCTCAACTCGACGGGCGCCAACAACTCAAAATCGCCCGCCCGCGAAACCAGCTCACCCATGTACGCCGCGAGCGAAATATCTTTGCTGATTGCTTCCGCGATGCGACGCGAGCCGTAGTAACCGAGCGTCAACCACACTTTCAACGCGCGAAAACGTCGCGAAAGCTCGACGCCGTAATCCCAGTACGCGAAAGCCTCGTCGTCGGCGTGCCCATGCAACTTGATGTAATCGGCGTCTTCAGTGCTGAACGCGGCCGCGGCCGTCGCGGAATCACGAAACAACAAACAACCCGCATCAACCGGAACATAAAGCCACTTGTGCGGATCGAGCGAAACGGAGTCAGCGCGTTCGAGCCCCGCAAACGCCTTTCTCTTTGTCGGGTCCATCGCTCCCGGCGCGCCGTACGCGCCATCCACGTGAAACCAGAGGTTGAACTCCCGCACGATGTCCGCTATCTGATCTAGCGGATCAACGGCACCCGTATTGACAGTCCCCGCACTCGCAACCACACAAAACGGAAGAAATCCGTTGCTCTGATCTTCCCTAATCCGAAGAACCAGATCGTCGACCCGCATCTTGTGCTCACGGTCACAGCTAACCGTTCGCACGTGGTCGCGCCCAAACCCGAGAACGTCCGCGGCCTTCGGAATCGACATGTGAACCTCTTCCGACGCGTAAATCGTCATCGGCGGACCCGCATTCCACAGCCCTTTGCGCGACGCAGTGGCGCCATTCAACCGGCGGCTCGCTACCAGCAGCGCGATCATGTTCGCCATCGAGCCGCCGCTCGTCAGCAGTCCTTTAGCATCGTCGTCATAACCAATCAGCGATCCCAACCAGCGCACGACCAGTTGTTCGATCTCGGTTCCCGCCGGACCGGAGCGCCAGCACGTGATATTCGCATTCAACGCTGACGCGATGAGGTCTGCGTACGCGCCGATCGGAGTCGACGGCGACGCGACGTAACCGAAGAAACGTGGATGACCGTTGTGCCGGCTCAGGTCCATCACCGTACGACACTCATCGAGCAGTTGCTCGAGCGGACGGCCTTCGACGGGAAGCTCAACGTCAACCAGCGACTTCGTTTTGCCGGCGTAGTTCGGCGCAAGCACCGGGCGTTCGCCGACGTGCGCGCAGTATTCGGCGACGAGCTTCGCCGCTTGGGACGAGATCTCGTCGAGTGCTTCGCCGGTGATGTCCAACGTGACTTCGGGTGGCATGCTGACAAGTTAACAAGTACTAAGTGTCGATTACAAAGCCGTGCTAACATCCGCGTAAATGTCACACGCAAGTCACGCCACAGCAGAAGGCACCGCCCGCTACGTTCAACGCTTCGCCGGTCGCGCCGCGAGCGATCATTTTCGCGTGCGCGAGGGGTTGCACCTTTCGTCGATCGGCATCGGCACGTATCTCGGTAACCCTGACGAAGACACCGACACGCGTTATCGCGACGCGGTCGTGCGCGCCGTCGAGCTTGGCGTAAACGTGATCGACAGCGCCGCCAACTATCGCTTTCAACGCAGCGAACGCTCAATCGGCGGTGCGCTCGAGCTGCTCTTCGCCCAGGGTTTCACGCGCGACGAGCTCTTGATCTGCACCAAAGGCGGCTACCTGCCGTTTGACGGCTCGCCGCCGCGCGACGTGCGCGCGTACCTCGAAGAGACTTTCGTCAAACCCGGCATCGCCTCGTTTGACGACTTCGTCGGCGGTAGTCACTGCATGACGCCTGCGTACCTCCAACATCAACTCGATCAATCCCTCAAAAATCTAAGGGTCTCCAGTGTGGACGTCTATTACGTCCATAATCCGGAGTCGCAGTTGGGCTACGTTTCCGAAGCGGAGTTCTATCATCGTCTGCAAAGTGCGTTTGAACGTTTGGAACAGAACCGCGGTGACGGGAAGCTGCGATACTATGGCGCGGCGACGTGGAACGGTTTTCGAGTGCCGCCAAACGCGCGCGACTATCACTCGTTGGAGCGAATGGTTGAGTTGGCGAGTCAGGTCGGCGGCGCGAACCACGGTTTCCGTTTCATTCAACTGCCGATAAACCTGGCGATGGCGGAAGGCATCGACGTTGCAGAACGTGCGGAAGCGCTCGGCGTGATCGCGATCGCGAGTGCGTCGCTGTTGCAGGGTCGGGTGGCAAGAAAACTACCGGATGAGATACGAATCCCGCTCGGTTCACTCCCGACCGACGCGCAAACGGCGATTCAGTTTGTTCGTTCAGCGCCGGGAGTCACCACGGCGCTCGTCGGCATGAGCAGCGTCGAACACGTGGAAGAAAACCTCGCGCTGGCCCAGGTCGAACCGGCCGGCAACGCCGCTTTTTCTCAGCTGTTCTCATGAGCGAAGAACGTTACCAATCCTTTGCGGAGTTCTGGCCGTTCTACATGGCCGAGCACAGCCATCCCGCCACGCGCGTGCTGCACGTGATCGGGACGACGCTCGGCGTCGGCCTCGTTATCTATTTCATCGCGACCGGACGCTGGTGGTTGTTTCTGGTCGGATTCATTCCCGGCTACGGCTTCGCCTGGTTCGCGCACTTTCTGATCGAAAAGAACCGGCCGGCGACCTTCAAATACCCGCTGTGGTCACTGATGGGCGACTACAAAATGATTGCTCTTATGCTGACCGGCAAACTGGGATGGTTTAGATAGTGAGAGGCAACATCCCGATTCCCGAAATCCCGCTGGGCGAAGACCTGTGGCTGATGGTGCTCGTGACTTCGGTGCGCGAACGCCGGACGCAACAAGGCCGCCTGTTCTGCGAC
>DASUOZ010000030.1:0-4024 GCA_036276375.1 Pyrinomonadaceae bacterium
CGGGCCAAGCTTCCGCCAATGAAACCAGAAATGCCGGTGATTAGGATTTTCACGGTCGTTCAAGAAGGAAGCTGTAGATGCGTCCGGGTGTTTTATCGTTTTGCGTGTAGCGCCTTAATTGAGTTGCGCGAAAGTCTCTTGACCACGCAAACAACCGGCCCAGGCGGAGACAACTATGGTTCGCGATATGGCGAATCATGATCTGGCGCTCCTGTTCTGTTCCCGGAAAGAAATTCAGGATCGACTCGATCGGTCCCCACGTCTGCAACACCCGCAGACCCGCACGCTGAAACGTGTCAATGTAACGCTTGACGCTATACGCATTCTCGCCGCCGTAGAGATGGTGCAGCGGGTGTGCGTCTCTGAAAAGCGCGAGGTCGTCGTCTCGATCGATCACATGCTCGCGCGTGTTCAGGAGTAGACCGCCGCGTCGTAATACGCGCGCCAACTCGCTCACCATTTTTTCGAGATCGAGCGCGTGATGTAAAACCTGCCGCGCGTGGATGGCTGAAAAACTCTCGTCTGCAAACGGGAGTCGCTCACCATACTCTCGCACTACCTTGATCGCAACGCCCGTGTCCTTTGCCAGCAACTCGATCGCGCCGGCGCCGACTTCGCTACTCTCATCGGGTTCGAGCGCCGTCACTTCCCAACCGGCTCTTGCGAGTGCATAACTGGCAATACCGTTACCGGCGCCGAGATCCAGAATCGACCGTCCATTGCCCGGTCCGAGCAGACGCAACACTTCGACAAACTCTTCACTCTGAGCAAATCGTTTGGCGGCTGCCAGTACAGGCAGATCGAAATAGTTGCCCTTAACGTAAGCTTCGTTTCCGGGCTGAGCTCGATACCAGCGAACAGCTTCTTCCCATGAAAGTGCGCCTTGGTTGCTCATAAACGTCGCGCCGTTATGAAATATCCAGCGCCTTCGTCCGGTTCAGTTAACCAACTTAACTCACTGATGCGCCGGCGCCACTTACGCCGTTGGCCGCCAAGGAGAGAACGATAGTCCGACACCAGCCGGCTCGTTATGCGCCGGAAGTTGTGGCCCGAGAATTCATAATCGAGCAGCGCCAATGTGCCGGCCGCTTCCTGGTTAAAGTAGCCGCGAAGATCCTGGATTTCAAGTCCGACTGCGGAGAGCTCGTGGCGCCACTGCTCGGCGGAAAGTGCGTGATAAAAGGGCTGCCACTCGCGGTACGCCTGCATGGATTCTCGATCCAGTGGCCACCACTCAAAATAGCGATGATTGAGGACGTTGAAAGCAAAGATCCCCTGCGGTTTCAAAACGCGCGCGATTTCCCGCAGGTTCTGTTGCAGATCCGTGATGTGCTCGATCGCGCTGTTGTCGAAGACCAGATCAAAGTGTTCGTCCGGATACGGCAAACGCTTTCCCGCATCGCATAAATCGAGTCGCTCGTGCTTGCCCAGCCGGCCGGCGTCTTTGAGCGCGACCTCGTTGAGGTCACAGCCGGCGCTGAACTTCGCGGTGGACCAGCCGATTTTGGCAAACAGACCGTCGCCGCAACAGTGATCGAGCGTAGTCCCTTTCAGCGGTAGCGTAGACGCATACTCGAGTTCCGGTACACGACAGAGCGCGATACTCGGAGCCTGCGCGTAAGTCTTCCACAAGACATTCCAAAATCGGCTGTCTGCGATATGTTCGCTGTGATGCTGATTACTCAACTACTTTCGCGATCGGGCTGAGCTCGGCGATTGTCCTCGCCGGATTGCCGCCTACGACGGTCCATGGTTCCACGTCTTTAGTGACTACGGCACCCGCCGAGACGATTGCTCCGCGCCCAATCCTGACTCCTTTCATAACTGTCGCCTTGAAACCGATCCAGGCGTCGTCCTCAATCGTCACGGGCGCAGAGACCGTCTGCGTCGGCGTACGATAACTTCCGGAAAGAATCGCTTGCGTATCGAGCCGCCGTTCCTCCCAATCGATCGGATGACTGTTAGTATCGTGAATATCAACAAGGTGGGCAATCAGAACGTAATTACCGATGGCAATCGACGACTGTGACCAGATACGCGTACCCTCGCCGATGTAACACCACTCGCCGATGGAGATCTTTCCAGCGTTCCAAAAAGTGAGTAACTGGCCGCGCACGTGGGTGTGTGCGCCGATGACGATGGCCGCCGGGTCGCCGTGAATATTCTCGATTGCCGCCGTCGGGTGGAGAGTCACCGATGAATCGATCGTGGCGCAGCGCGGTGCATGTCGATCGACTTGCATGCGGGCCCAATCCATGCGGCGCGCAACCCGCGCCAGCCACTTGTTCAAGAGCGTCTCCGAGTGATTAGGAGGCATTGTTCGCGTGTATTCGCTGGTTTTCCTTTCGACCTCGTCGCTGGAGGAATCTGCGGCGTATTCTTTCGAATAGATTTCCTTCCGACTGTTCCGACCTGAGGAAGCGAACTACTTTGCCCAAGGCGAGCTCGTCAACGGCAACCTGATCAGGAAACACAAACGACCTCGTCGCCCACGGATCATCCGCGATCGCTGCCAACGACTGGTTTGACCATGCCTGGTCGCCACAGTGGGTGCCGCTTTCATCGAAACCGCCGTTCCAGACGAGCGATTTCCGCGGATGCAAAACAAGACCGCCAGTCTGAAACACAGCCCACCAAAATAAAATTCCCCACGAATCGTTTTCACCCGTGAGCTTGCTCTCA
This sequence comes from Pyrinomonadaceae bacterium, assembly GCA_036276375.1. Lineage (GTDB taxonomy): Bacteria > Acidobacteriota > Blastocatellia > Pyrinomonadales > Pyrinomonadaceae > PSRF01. The sequence goes on from DASUOZ010000030.1 coordinate 2,683, forward strand.
AGCATTTCCGCGTAAGGGTAAGCATCGTTCAAATTGAAACGGCGGCGTACTTCCGGATCGTGTAGCAGTTCAGCGGCACGATGAGGCGCCCAGTCGAAGACTCGCCACGCCCGAGACCACGTGGCCCAACCCCACGTCGTCGTCAAAGGCAGAAAAAATGCATCCGGACTCGTCGCCTGCCGGACCGGAAACATGTAACCCGAGATCTGATAAACGTTCGGCTCCTGCGCGTAACGATCGAGCGCCGTTAGCATGTAGTCCAAAAAAGCAGGACTCAACGAAAAGTCATCTTCGATCACGACCACGCGATCGTGACTGTTGCAGAGCTCAGACACTCCACCCACAATCGAGCGCGACAGGCCAAGGTTTGTCTCGCGCTCAACAACCTCTGCATTCAACCGAGCGGCCCACTCATGCGCAGTCTCTCGCGCCGCGTAAACTGCGTTCGCGTCTTCGGCGCGCTTTGGACCATCGCAATAGATCCTGACAAAGCATTCATCAAGACGGCGGCAACGCGACAACGACTCCAACACGAGTCGGGTATGCAGCGGACGGTTGTAAATAAACAGCGCAACCGGAGTCTTTTTCTTTGTTGGTGTCTCAGTCATCGGGTCGCTGTATTCGTCATCTGCCGGCACCACTGTTCGAGCACGAGTGCTTTGAATGATAACGGCGTTGTCGAATTGTTCGGGAAAGGCCCTGACGAGAGTTGCTCTGCGCTCTCCCGCGTCAGGACCCCGTTTTGATAAAGATATCCGTCGCGCAACGACACGCCGTGGGCCGCGAACAACTCTCGATGCCACTCCATCGTCGGCGGGCTGAAGCCGCGTTTCGGCCGGTTGATCACATCGTCCGGCAAGATATCTTTCAGCGCCGCCTTGAACCACGCTTTGGGCGGCTCGTCGACGTCCGTGTGCGCTTTGCGCAACCCGATGACCGTTTCGACTAGCACGTGATCGAGCAAAGGCAGCCGCATTTCGATCGACGAAGCCATGCCTAAACGATCGCCCTGCGTGACGCCGTTCTCGCGCAGATACGTGTCGCAGATCAGACGCGTGAGCGTAACGTCGATGTTGGGCCACGGGCGATCGAACGTAAACAAACTCGTCGCCGTGTTGCCGTTGATCTGTTCGCTGAACGATTTGCTCAAGATGGTACGCGTCTCCGCCATAGAGGTGCGAAAGTCGGCGACTAGATCGTAAAAAACCATTTGGTCCGGCGAAGACGTGCGATCGCGTTGCAAACTTTCCCACTTCCGGCGCATTCGGTGAGCCCACTCGCCCAGCTGCATCCGCGACAACCCACCCGGAAGATCAAGATCGACGTAACGTGGCAACGTTCC
>DASUOZ010000031.1:0-4504 GCA_036276375.1 Pyrinomonadaceae bacterium
GTGGCGGCGTGCTTGAGCAACGAGTCGCGGAACGGCGCTGGGTACAGCAGCTCGACCATCTCCCGAGGAGCGAGATCGATCACATAGTCCGGCGGGACGGTTCTCCACAACGGCTCGGCAAAGCGGATCGCGCGATTCGGCAGGCCCGCTTGTAATGACAGGCGGGCGATGGTGTACGCCTGATCGGAAGCGGGCGTCGTGTTTTTTGCGGCGCTACTGGCGAGAAACTCGGGCAAGCCTTCGTCGTAGAGACCGAGAGTCAGCAAAGAATCGGCGAGCGCGTCATGCGTAGGTTGTTGGGGAGGGGGATCGGCGCCGGTTGCGGGAGTAAGGGGAAGGTGATTGAACTTTGGTAGGCGATAGGGCGCTAGCGAGTCATAGGCGGAACGGAGAATGTGTAAGAGTTCGGTTCGTCGTTGCGAATCGTTCGTCCAAGTTTGCGAAGCGCTGGTCGGACTTTGCGAAGCGGCTGTCAGTCGGAATGCGGCGGTGGCTGCGACGCGCGCTTGTTCCCATTGTCCCGCCGCGCTCGCGGTTTTCGCTTCGTTCACGAGTGCGTTGAGTCGGTTCTGAACCAACGTCTTTGACTTGTCGCCGTTCGCCAGCGCCAACAAGCGCTGCGTGGCGCGTGCGCCGTAGTATTCATTGCGTCCATCGGGAATCGCCAGGTAGGCTGCAACGGCGTCTTCCGTCCGGCCCAACTGTTCCAACGCAAACCCCCGCAGAAACGCCACTTCCGCCGGATTTGTTCCACCCGGCACACGTGCGCCACCGAGATCAGATGCCTTCGCCAACTCCTCAGCGTCGCGTACGGCGGCCGCCCAACTCGCCTGCGCCAGATGAATCCTGAGCTGCGCAAACAGCGCCAACGTACCCCCGAGATCGCTTCGGAAGCGCGCCCGCGTTTGCTGCACCCAGTTCAATGCATCCGCGTGACGCCCCGCTTCATGCAGCGCGTCGATGATGTTCAGGTAAGCACGGTCAGGATTGGGATGGTCCGGAAACTTATCGATGAGGACTTTATACGCCGCTACCGCCTCATCCGTCCGTTTCAGCCGAACGAAACTGGACGCCAGCAAAGCAACTGCATCCCGCGCGGTTTGCGGGCTGGTGTCAAAAGCTGTGGCGAGAAGTTTCTGAATGACGGCGATCGCCTCTTCAAACTTCGCCTCGTTGTACAGACCACGGGCGAGCTGAAACGTCGCATTCGGCACAGTGCCACTCTGCGGAAAACGATTGATGATGGTCTGGTAATGCACCCGCGCGCCCGAGAAATCGCGATTGAACTGGTAAACCGAAGCCCGCAGCAGAATATCCGCTTCCGTAACATTCGCTGTGCCGGCTGACTTGTCCAGCTCGTCGAGCTCACGCACCGCGACGAGCGCGAAGTCGTCGGGCCGGGACGCGTCGGGCATCTGCATCACGAGCTTCGTAAACACGTCGCGCGCTTCGGCAGTCTTCCCGGCGCGTACATACGCCGTTCCCATCAAAGCCGCCGCTTCACGCGCGACCGTGACGTTCTTCGACGCCGCTACCGGTTTCGCGCTGTTCGCCGCGGCTCCGAAGTCGCCGCTTTCAAAGAAACTCTCCGCCAAACGCAGCGCCGCCGTTTCGTAGAGCAAACTGTTTGGGGCGGTGGCGATGAGGCGTTGCAGCCGTTCACGCTCCAGCACGAGATCGCCCGTCGTGCGCGCCATGCGCGCCAGCCGCCACAACGCATATTCCTTCAGCAGCGAATCACGCGCAACGACGGCCTGGTAATTGGCTGTTGCGGTTGCAACGTCGCCGGAGGCTTCGGCTTTTCGCCCGAGGACGTAATCATGGTTCGGCGGCGACTGGGCCACGGCAATCGAAACCCAGCACACCGTCAAAAGTAACAGTCTGGCCAGCAACATGCGCGGAATTATAATCGGAGTAATCTGTGTATACTATCGAGACCAATGATTAAGGAAAAAACAAAAGCGCGGCTGCTTGACGGCGCGGTGGTGGCCGCGCGGATCAAGCAGGAAGTAACCGCCGAAGTCGAACAGATGGCCCAGACGACGGGTTACCGGCCGTGTCTGGCGGCCGTGCGCGTCGGCGACGATCCGGCGTCGGCCGTTTACGTGCGCAACAAGATCAAGGCCTGCGAAGAAGTCGGGATTCGCTCGGAGCATCACGCGTTGCCGGAATCAATCGGGACCGCTGAACTGCTCGCGTTGATCGAAACGTTGAATAAACGTGACGACGTCGACGGCATACTCACGCAGCTACCTTTGCCGCGGGGTATCGACGAGACGCAGATCATCGACGCGATCGACCCGGGCAAGGACGTCGACGGTTTTCACCCGGTGAACGCCGGCAAACTCGCCATGGGCCGAGCGGCGCTGGTCCCCTGCACGCCGGCCGGGATCATCGAACTGCTCGATTACAACGCGATTGACATTCGCGGCGTGAACGCCTGCGTCGTCGGCCGGAGTCAAATCGTCGGCCGCCCGATGGCCCAACTGCTTTTGCAGCGCGACGCAACGGTCACGATCTGCCACTCACGCACGCGAGACCTCGCCGCCGTGACGCGCCAGGCTGATTTGCTCGTCGTGGCGATTGGTCGAACCGGCATGATCGGCCGCGATCATATCAAGCCCGGCGCGGTCGTGATCGACGTCGGCATGAACAGGGTTTCCGACCCGGAGGAGGTACGCGGGCTTTTTGGCGACGCCGCCGAAAAGCGTTTGGAGATCGTGTCCAAGCGTGGCGCAACGCTCGTCGGCGATGTAAACCCCGCTGAGGCTGCCGAGGTCGCGGGAATGTTGACGCCGGTTCCCGGTGGCGTTGGTCCACTGACCGTCGCGATGTTGATGAAGAACACCTTGAGAGCCGCGAAGCTCCGCAGGTAACGCTAGCGAGAGCAAGCTGGTGTGGGGATTGGGGTTCGAGTGTGTGCAAACGACTAAGTTTCGAACCGGCGCAACGAGCTAAGGTTCGAGCCAGCGCCAACGCTCGAGTTCAACTAATTCGATGCTGCGAGTCGGGTTAACAGGATCGATCGCCGTCGGCAAGTCCTTTGTGACTTCAATCTTTTCTGAGCTTGGTTGTCACACGTTGGACGCCGATGAAACAGCGCGCGAAGTCGTACTTCCAGGCTCGCCAGGCCTCGAAGCTGTTGCGCAATCGTTCGGCCACGACGTTCTGAACGCAGACGGCACCTTGAACCGAAAGCGCCTGGGCGAACTGGTTTTCGCCGACGACGAGAAGCGCCAGAAGTTGAACCACATTCTTCACCCGTTCATCATCGCGCGTCAGGACGAGATCATGCGCGAGTGGGAACGCGAAGATCCTCGAGGTATCGGCATTATCGACGCCGCGTTGATGATCGAGTCGGGCGGTTATCGCCGGTTTGACAAACTGATCGTGGTCCACTGCCGGCCCGAAGTGCAGCTCGAACGCCTGATGCTGCGCAACGGTCTATCGCGCGAGGAAGCACAGGCGCGAATTGATTCGCAGATGCCGCAAGCGGAGAAACAAAAGTTTGCTGATTATCTGATCGATACATCAGACGGTTTTGAACCGACAAGAACGCGGACGATTGAGGTTTACAACGAGCTCTCGCGGCTCGCCGGCAGAAATAGATGAGAGTCAAAGCAGACCCACAAAGAGGCACAAGAGGCGCAAACGAAAGACGTTGGGCGCAGGTCTACGCGCTCTTTCTGACGTTCTGTCTAGTTCACACCGGCTGCTTCAACGAAGAGCCCTCGACGTATTACGGAAAGATCGTGCCGCCGCGCGCGCAGGAGTTTCGCTGGAGTGACGGCGGACTGCCTCAAACGTTCGATCCAGCTTTTGCCGCGGCGCCGCCCGACACGGACGCCGTCCGAGCGCTGTTCGAAGGCCTGACCGATTACGATCCACAAACGCTCGCGCCCGTTCCCGCGGTCGCAACGCGTTGGGAATCTTCCCACGACGGCCGCGTCTGGACGTTCTATTTGCGCGACAACGCGCGCTGGTCCAACGGCGATAAAGTCACTGCCGCAGACTTCGTGCGTTCGTGGCAACGCACGCTCAAGATCGGCCCACTCGCGCCACACACGGAATTGCTCGCAAACATCGAGGGCGCAACCGCGAATGTCGAAAACCCAACCGGAAGCGCGCCCCAACCCGAGTCACCACAGTCGACGCCGGCCTTCGGCGCGCAGGCCCTCAACGATCACGTGCTACGCGTGACCCTGGAACACGCGGACGATAGTTTTCCGGAGCTCGTTGCGCATCCCGTTTTCCGTCCCGTAAAACTGCCGGACGCGGACCACACGAAACGGATCGAATCGCACGAACTGATCTCCAACGGCGCGTTTCAACTCTCCGCCACGGAAACCGATCACGTGCGACTCGAACGCGCCCGCACTTACTGGGACGACGAGTCAATTTCACTCGATGGCGTGACGTTTGTTAACACCGCAACCCCGGAAGACGCGCTTTCCGCTTATCGCGCCGGTGAAGTCGACGCCGTCACCAACGCCGCGTTCGAACC
>DASUOZ010000032.1:0-6884 GCA_036276375.1 Pyrinomonadaceae bacterium
ACACCGCGATCGTCCTTAGTGTTCCCGGCTGGACCAGAGCTCAGCCGGTATTTTCCTCAACGGCACGTCGGAAGGGAATGGCCCGCAACCGTTAGTTGTCATAAATGTTGCGATCGATAAGCTCAGTGGGCGAGGTCGTGCGGATGCGAGCAGCATGACGAGCTCAATCACAAAGGATCTCTGATACGAGGCGGTCGACGTGGATCCGCGTGGTGTCGAGTAGCGGCAGGCCGTCGTGTTCGTCGTCACGAAGCAGGAGCGGCAGCTCGGTGCCGCCGAGGATTACGGCTTCGATATCGTCGCGCGCGCGCATGGCGTCGGCTATGAGCAGGAGTTTCTCGCGTGTTTCCGGAAGGAACACGTCTTTCAGCAGTTCACCCATGTAGATCTCGTGAATGTAATTCTGCTCTTCGCTGTTGGGCAGGGCGAGTTTGATATTCGCCCGGGAAAAGACGGCCGGATAGAAGGGCGCCTGCATCGTGAAGCGCGTGCCGAAAAGCGCAACGGACCTGAAGCCCGATTCCTGGACCTTCTCGCGCGTGGCTTCGACAATGCTGACTAACGGAAGCGTCAAGCGTTCCTGGAGTTGGTCGAAGACGATGTGTGGCGTGTTGGCGGTGAGCGCCGCGACGCTCGCGCCAGCGTGACGTAGTTTTTCGATTTCGAACACGAGGTAGTCGGCTACTTTTCCGAGGGCGCCCGCATTCATCCATTCGATCAGTTGTTTCAGGTTGATGCTGTTGATGATCAGAGAAGGCGAATTACCGTCCGCCAGCTCGCGATATTTCGCAACCAGCAGACGGTAATACTCGATAGTGGATTCGGGGCCGGTGCCGCCGATGAGGCCGAGTGTTTTAGCCACGGATGCTTATTGTTGAGTTGTACTGCTGCGCGCAGGCTCGCCGATATCGTATTCCGGTTTCGAAACGCCCATGATCCATTTATCAAACCAGCCGACGATGTGTTGCAGACGCTCGATGCGGTGCCACGGCTGGCCCGAACGCGAAAGGTCGTGCGACTCATTCGGGAAGCGCACCATCACCGTCGGAATCCTGCGATACTTCAACGCGCGAAACATCGCCTCACCTCCCGGGCCCGTCGGCGTGCGCCAGTCAACTTCACCGAGGATCAACATCAGCGGCGTCTGAATCTTGTTGACGTGCGTAATCGGCGAACGGCGCACGTAATCCTGCGGGTCTTCGAACGGAGGCGCCTTGAACCAGGACGGGTGAAAGAGTGTGAAGTCTGCGGTGTACCACCAGTCAGTCCAACTCGCGATGTCACGTTGCGACACCGCGGCGGCGAAGCGCGTGGTTTGTCCGATGGTCCAGTTGGTCAACAACCCGCCGCCACTGCCGCCGGTGACGGCCAGCCTCTTCTCATCGATGTAACCACGCTTGATCAATTCATCGACGCCCGCCATCAGGTCTTTATAATCGTCGCCGGGATAGTTGTGCTGGATGATGTTGCCAAACTCCTGACCGTAGCTCGTGCTGCCGCGCGGATTTGGATAAAGCACGACGTAACCCTTGGCGGCCATCCACTGAAACTCATGGTCGAAGATGAAGCCGTAAGCCGCGTGTGGTCCACCGTGAATGTTGAGAATCAACGGATACTTCTTGTTTGGATTGAAGTCGGGTGGCTTCTGCACCCAAACCTGAATCTTCCGGCCGTCGAAGCTCGGGTGCCAGATCTCTTCGGGCTCGGTGAGATTGAGCTTGGAGAAAAGCTCTTCGTTGAGACGCGTCAGTTGTCGCGGCTGGCTGTTTGGCTTGTCGAGCCAATAGAGATCGCCGATGCGCGTCGGTGTCGAAATCAACAAGGCAAACTTCGACGCATCGGGCACGGTGCGAAAGTTGACGACGGCCTGGTTGCCGTTGGTGACGTCCGAGAGACGCCCGTTCGTCACGTCAAATGACCCGACGTTTGCTTTGCCTTCCTTGACATAGACGACGTTGATGCTGCGCGCGTCCGCGGACCAGACCGGCGGATTGCCGCCGCCCCCGCGCGGCGCGACGTTATCTCCGGTCAGTCCACTGCCGATATCGAAGTCGAAATTTGCGGTGACGTTGCGAGGCTTCGCGCCGGACGTCATGTCCATCACCCAGAGATCCGGTTGCGAGTAGGAACGTACGGGCTCGCGCACCGAGCCGATGAAAGCGAGTTGTTTACCGTCAGGACTGAGCGCGAAGCCGCCGGCGCCCATGTCGATCGTTGCGAACCTGGTTGGTTCGCCTCCGTTGATGGAGACCGAGAAGAGATCGGTTCGCGGAAGTTCGTAGTAGGGTTCTTCTATTGTTTCGGCGTCAAAGTAGATGCGCGAACTGTCTTTCGCCCAGAACGCGCCACCGTCGTCGAAGCGTCCGTGGGTCAGTTGTTTGGGCGTGACTTTCTGGTCTCCGGTTTTCGGCGCCTCGACAACCCAGATGTGATTTGGATGTTTGAAGTCGAGATAACCCGCGCCGTTCGCGCGATACACCGCACGATTGATCACGCGCACGTCGCTCTCGCGCTCGGCGGGACTGGGGCTCGGAGACGGGCTTGCCGCCGGCTGACTTGGATTTGGGCTCGGCTTGGCGGCCGCTTTGGCGATCTCTTCCGCCGTCGCGCCGTTGTAGAACGCGATGTATTTTCCGTCGGGCGACCATTGTGGACCACCCGCGCCGCGCGGCAAAGTCGTGAATTGAAACGGCTCGCCACCCGCCATCGCCAACATAAATAGCTGCGGTGGTTCAGTTCGGCCCTGCACCTCCGGCGCGCGCACAAACACCAGATAGTTACCGTCAGGTGACCAACGCGGCGTGGTGTCGCGTGGACCGTTCGTCATCTGGCGTGTTTCACCCGACGCGGTGGTGACGGTCCAGATCGCGGTGTTGTAACCGTCTTTCTTATCGTTCACCGTGACGCGCACGAAAGCGATGCGCGAACCGTCAGGCGACACCTGCGGATCACCGATCCAGACGAAATTGAAAAGATCTTTCTCGGTGATGCTGCGTTTTTGGGCCAGCGCGGGCGCAGCCAGAGAGACGACGATAACCAGGAGCACAGAGACACGAAGACGCATTTTGGAAGTCCTTTCGAAACGGTGTGGCAACGCGGCGCGCGTATTGTACTACCGGACCCGAGACTTGCGATAGACGTAATAGATGACGCCGCTGTGGTCGTCAGTCAGCAGAAAGCTGTTCTGATCGAAAGCGAAAATATCAGCCGGGCGACCGTTGATTCGCCCCGCGTTGAAAAAGCCGGTGATGAAGTCTTCAGCGACGCCGGGCTTCGCTTCGGTAATGCGCACGACGCGATAACCACGACGCAGTGTTTTCTTCGTCGAACCGTGCAACGCGACGAGGAATGAATCGTCGAAGTACTCGAGTCCGAGCGGGGAGCTGTGGGCGGCAAAAGACACGAGCGCCTGCGGAACCTTGCCGCAGTCAAACTTCGTCCCGCGCGGATTGAACTTCGGATCGAAATAGATCTTTGGGCCGGCTTGGTAGCAATAAGGCCAGCCGTAATGCGCGACACCGTTCAAGGCGTAAAACGTGTCTGCCGGACGATTGTCGCCGAGATGATCCGAACCCATGTTCGTGGCGTAGAGTCGATTGTTTACCCAACGCAGTCCGACCGCGTTTAGCAAGCCGCGCGCGAAGTAACGCTGGTTCTTACCGTCGGGATCCATCTCCAAAATACTCGCGCGCACCTCTTCCTTTTCTTCGCACGCGTTACAACTGCTCCCGACCGCGACGTAGAGCTTTCCGTTGCCGCCGATTATGACCGTGCGTGTCAAATGCCAGCCGCCGTACTTGTAACCCAAACCGTAATCGGGAAACGTGGCGAGCACCTGCGGCTCACTCGAAGGCGCGTCTTTTCCGGCTTCGTAACGGTAACGGACCAAACGATCCGTCAGCGCGAGATAAAACCAGTTGGCGCCGTTGCGATCGGTGTAGAAGGTGATGCTGTTTGGGTTCCGAAGATTACTGAGATATTTAGTGATTTTATTGAACTGCCGCTGCTGCGGATCAAACTGGTCGAGGACGTAGACGACGCCCCGCCGATTGTCGGTGAGGTTGAACATGTCGGTGACGAAGATGCGATTGTCAGGGCTGCGGGCCATGAAGCGCACGCGTTTGAGACCTTGCATGGCAACGGCGATTTCAAAACCTTCGGGAATGTTCAGGTCAAACGATTTACCGTTCGCGAGTGTGATGTGATGAGGCGTCAGTTTCGGAGCAGCGATCGCCGTTAGCTGAAGGAGACCGCAAAAAGGCACAAGAAGCACAAGGATTTTGCTAACTGAATTGTGCCTTTTGTGCTTCTTTGTGGCCAAGCAGCGACTTTAGGGCAAAGGCTCGACCGAAGCAAGAAGCTAGGGGGTGGCCCGAACTGTGAACCACCCCGCCGCGCAATGCGTCGGCGTGGCACTCCCGTAGCCACCCCGATCACAGCACGATCGTGCGGATGGCTGAACGCTGCCATCCGGCAAAAGATCACAACACTCGCAGAAACGCGACGAGATCTTTCTTCTCCTGGGCAGTCAGTTTCAGTTCGAGTACGAGATTGAAGAACTCAACCGTGTCTTCCAATGTCAGCAGCCGGCCGTCGTGAAGATACGGTGGCGACTCCTTGATGCCGCGCAATGGAAACGTTTTGATTGGACCCTGCGCCGTAATCATCATGCCGCCCTCCATGCGTGGCTTGAAAAACCGTTCCACTTGCAAGTCGTGCATGAGGTTGTCCGTGTAATACGGAGCCATGTGACAGGCGCTACAGCTTGCTTTACCGAAGAAAAGCTCTTCGCCCCGAATCTCGCTTTGGTTCGCTTTCGTGCGGTCAAGTCTGCCGAGCACGTTGAGTTTCGGTGCGGGAGGGAAGTCGAGCAACTCCTGAAACTCGGACATGAACTGGACCTCAGAACCACGCTCGAGAATGTTGACGCCTTTCTTCGTTGCTAAAACGATGTCGCCGTCGAAATATGCCGCGCGCTGTTCAAACTCCGTGAAGTCTTCGACTGACTTCAACGCGCGTTGCGAACCGAAGAGCCGTTGAATATTCACGCCACGCAGCGTCGTCGTTTCAATGCGGCGACGGTTTTCCTGTGGGCGGATGTCGCCGACGAGGTGAAACGCCGCCGAAGTGTGACCGTTGACGTGACAATCGAAACACGCAACACCGAGCATTCCGTCGGCGCGCTCTGTTTTGCGATCGTCAGTGGCGTTAAACTGTTGCTGCGGAAACTGTGCGACCAGCAGGCGCAGACCTTCCAGTTGCTTCGGATTCAGAATGCCGTTGAACAGCTCGTAAAAGTTGTTGATGGTGATCAGTTGTCCCTTGGAAACATCGCCGAGATCTTTGCGGGACGTTAAGAACATCGCGGGAGGGAACTCCGGCAGGAAATGGTCCGGCAGATCGAAGTCCATGTCGAATCGCTCGACGCGCGGGAGCAGCTTTATCTCGGCTTGTGGAAACACCATGCCGCCGACGGCGTGATTGACGTGCGGCAGCGGCAGATAGGGAAACGCGTCCTGGTCGCGGATCGCTTCGGGAGTCATGCGTCCGAGTTGGTCCCAGGTGAGACCGCGTTTGAGTTTTGCAGTTGGCCCGACCGGTATCGGCTTGCCGCGCGTCATACGCACGCTTTCATCGACGCGGCGGCTCAGATCGTAACGTTCTTCCAGTAGACGTTGGTGCGCGGCCGCAACGGCGGCTTTGTTAGCCTTGTCACGGGCGCGCACTACGTCGAATGGTTCTTCGATTACAGGCGAAAATGAAGATGGGCGTTGTTGCTGTGCACGAGCTCCGGAGGTAACGATGAGAATCGCCACTCCGGCCAGCATCAGAACCAGAGTTAGGAGTACGCGGATTCTGTTTTGCCCTGCCATGCTGTCAATAACACCCGACCCGGTAAATTTATTCCCGGAATATTTCGCGCGCGTCGGGTGTTAATCTAGAATAACCCTTCGGGTCGTCGGCCAGACGATATGGACACAACGAGCAGCAACTCAGTCTTTGCCGCGGCGACGCTGGAGCACATCGACGCGCTCTATGGCTACGCCATGACGTTGGCGCGCGACAAGACGGAAGCCGAAGACCTGGTCCAGGAAACTTATCTGCGCGCCGTTAAGGCTGCCAACCAACCGCAGCCCCACGAGAATCTCAAGGCCTGGTTGTTTGTGATTATGCGCAACGCGTGGTTCAACATCGTGCGGCACAAACAACACGCTTCGCGGATCTTCGAGTTTGATGACGACGAGGTAGTCGATGCCGCCAGCGATAAGACTGACGATCCACACGTGGTCTATTTGCGGAAGCTGGAACGAGAACAAGTGCGCGAGGCGATCGAGAAACTGCCGGACCCCTATCGAGAGATCGTCGTGCTGCGCGATATCGAAGGTTTCAGTTATCAGCAGATCGCGTCGGTTTTGCATTGTCCGGCGGGCACGGTGATGTCGCGGCTCGGCCGGGCGCGCGGCAAGCTCCGCGAGGCGCTTTCGGCAGGACAGAAAGTTCGCAGAATATACGGATGAAGAATTGCGACACCATACATGAACGACTAAGCCTGTATCTCGACCACGAGTTACAGGGAGATGAGCGCACCGCCTTTGAAGCGCATATCGAGAGTTGCGACTCGTGCGCGTCGTTCGTCGAGAAGGAGCTCGCGTTTCTCAACGCGATCCGCAAGAGCGCGCCGCTGTACGCCGCTTCGCCGGAGTTGAAGACAAGGGTGGCCGAGATCGTGAGCGGATCGAAACAGCCGGTGGTCCGACCGCGCCGGCTGAAGTGGGTGCTGCCGATTGCCGCGGCGGTGCTGGTCCTGCTGTTGCCGGTTGTGATCTGGCGGGTGGTCCGTCAGGACGATCGTCCCGAGAACGGCGCACCTTCGGCGTTTGCGA
>DASUOZ010000033.1:0-6042 GCA_036276375.1 Pyrinomonadaceae bacterium
CCCAATCATCGGCCGCGGGTAACGCCGTCGCAGTCGCGTCAGTGAAAACAACTTCGGGCGTATTCTTATCCACAAGCTCCGGCTCAGCGCCGGTTGATGAGACTGCTTCCGCGTACCGGCCCTGTTCGAGATAGTTTGTGCCGAGCGTCGTGCCGGTGCCACGTTGACGTAGTTCCTGGAACTGTGCGATGACTTTCTGCCCTTCTTCGCGCTGACCGGAGCGAAGCAGAGCGGTGCCAAGATTGTAAAGCGCGGTCGCGTTGTAAGGTTCGGCGGCGATAGCAGTGCGTAGCACCGCGACGGCTTCCGGGTACTTGCGCTGCTGCGCGTAGAGTTGGCCCAGGTTCACGTTCGCGCCGACGTCATTTGCATCGATGCGCAGGACCTTTTGGAAATACGCGATTGCTTCTTCGGGTTTGTTATGCGTTTTCGCGGCGAGACCGAGGAGGTAAGGCGGCTGTGGCGCCGTGGGCGCGGCCGTGCTCGCGGCCTGTAACTCGCGTTGCGCGGCCGGCAGATCGGGCACGTTGAAGAGCGCGATGCCGAGGTTGATGCGCACCAGAGCCAGGTTTGGCTCGAGTTGCAAGGCGCGCTTGAATGCGTCCGCGGCCTCTTTAAACTTAAACTGTTCCAACAACGCCACGCCCAGATTATTGGCGCGATAAGCGTCTTCGCGCGCGTTCGTTTTCGCCGGCGGGTTTTGACGATGAGCGGACGTTGGCTTTATTAATGACGCGACGTTAAGCAACGAGACCAGGAAGCCCAGCAGTAAAACGCCAGTTTTGAACTTCTGCATAAGTGGCTCGACTATAAATGCGTACGCTTCAAAGTCAACCACAGATTACACAGATTTTTGTTGTGTGCACGGTCCTCAGCGCCGTTCTCGCCGGTGTTTTCATGGCGAGCGCCTGTCGTCCAACCACTACACTGCCGTCGCGCACGTCGCCGCAATACAACGAGATCGTACGCACCTTTTACATCGGGCTTGCGGCGCTGCAAGTCGGTCACGACGTGCAGGCGGACGCGAAGCTGGCGCAGTTTACGCAACTCGTTCCCGAGGAGCCGGCGGGTTGGGCCAACTGGGGCGTGCTCGCGCTGCGGCAGCGAAACTTCGAAAGCGCCGCCGAACGAATTGAGCGCGCGCGTTCACTCGCGCCCGACAACGGCGACATCTATTACCTTGTCGGTCTGCTAGAAAGCAGTCGCGGCAAAACCGCCGAAGCTATCACGGCGCTGCGTAAAGCCGTGGAGTTGAATCCAAAAAATCTGCTGGCGACGTACAAACTCGCGGAAGAAGTCGAGCGCGAAGGTAACGAAGAAGAATACCAACGTCTCATCAACCAAATCCTTTCTGCTCAGCCTGACAATCTGGCGGCCTTAGTGGAACTAAGCCGCGTTGCAGCCAAACGCGGCGATGCTCAGACGTTGAACGCCACGGTCGCGAAGATCACAGCGCGATCTTCTTCATGGCCTGATGAGGTGAAGGAACAGGTCAACGCGTTGTCGCAAGCGCCAAGCAGCGGCGACCTGCGCGGCGCCGCGACGCGCACGAGTTTTTTGCGCAACGTGTTGGTGCGTGTGCCTGAATACCGGCGCAGTCTGGCGGCCATCAAACCGCCGCCGGGTGAAGAAGCGACGCCGTTCACGAGTTTTTTGAAACTGGAAGCGCCCGTGTTCAAGACAGCGCCGGCCGACACGGCGATCAAGTTTGAGCCACGGACTAACACGGATGACACCGACAAGGCGGATTGGGTTGGGGCGATCGCGTTGAGCGGCACGGGCGGGGCGGTGGTTGCGACGGCAACAGCTCGTGAAGTGAAGTTGGCGAGTGGCGCTACGCTGCCGTTTCCCGGTGGAGCGGCAAATACGCCGCCGGCGATCGACGGTGTGTTGGCGATCGACTTCAGTTACGACTTCAAAACAGATCTGGTGCTCGCGGGCGCCGGTGGCGTGCGTTTCTTTCGGCAGGACAGTCCGGCTTCGTTTGTTGACGTGACCGCGGAAACCAAACTTCCAGCCGCGGTGGTTAACGGTGACTTCAACGGCGCGTGGGCGGCCGACATCGAGGCCGACGGCGATCTCGACATCGTGCTGGGCGCGCGGCGCGGCAACGTGATCGTGCTGCGCAACAACGGCGACGGCACGTTCCTTGATAATCAGCCTTTCGCCGGCGTCTCCGGTGCAACTGGTTTCGCCTGGGCTGACTTCGACGCGGACGGTGATCCCGACGCCGCATTTGTCGACGAGATACGTCTCGTGCACGTGTTTAGTAATGAGCGCCTGGGACAGTTCAATAAACGCGACGTGCCGTTTGCGTTCGACACCGGGCCGGCGCGCGCGATCAACGTTGCGGATCTGAATAACGACGGCGTGCTCGATTTGGTAATCGCCCGGGCGGACGGAGCGATCGTGCGGCTGTCGGATAAAGATCACGGCGCGGGTTGGGACGTCGCGGAAGTCGCAAAGGCCGACAACACGTCTAACGAACCGCTCGGTCTGCGGGTGGCGGATCTCGACAACAACGGCGCGCTCGATTTGTTGCTTGGGTCTACCGTTTTGTTGGGCGATGAAAACGCGAAGTTTGTTGCGGGACCGAGTGTTGACGAAAACGTCTTTGACGTTGCTGACGTGAATGGCGACGGCCGACTCGACCTCGTGGGAATCGCCGGCGAGAGATTAGTGGAGGGGATAAATACCGGAACAAAGAATTATCGCTGGCAAGTCGTTCGCCCGCGCGCGACTAGTGCGGCAGGCGATCAAAGGATCAATCCGTTTGGCGTCGGCGGCGAGATGGAGATCCGCTCCGGCTTGCTCGTGCAGAAACAACCGATCACCGGACCGCTGCTGCATTTTGGCTTGGGTGAACAGACGAGTACGGACGTGATCCGCGTCGTGTGGCCCAACGGATCGGTGCGCGCGGATTTTGAAGTTAAACCAGATCAGGAGATCGTGATCGAGCAGCGACTGAAAGGATCGTGTCCATTTCTCTTTGCCTGGAACGGCAAGCAGATGGTGTTTGTGAAAGACACTGTGCCGTGGAGCTCGGCGATCGGATTGCGCATCAACACGCTGGGTACCGCGCGCGTGGAGGCGACAGAGGAGTGGTACAAGATTAGTCGAGATCAACTCGCGCCGCGCGACGGTTATTACGAATTACGAATCACTGCTGAGCTTTGGGAGACTTACTACTACGATCAACTCAGTTTGATGGTCGTCGATCATCCGGCGGGAACGGAGATCTTTGTAGACGAACGATTCGTGATTCCGCCGGCGAAGCTGGAGATCACCACTGTCTCAACGCCTCGACCGATCGTCTCCGCAACTGACGACAACGGTAACGACGTAACCGACACGGTTAAATCACTCGACGGAAACTATCTCGACACATTCGGACGCGGTAGGTATCAAGGCGTCACGCGCGATCATTACGTCGAGATTGATCTCGGAAACGACGCGCCAGCCAGCGGTCCGCTCTATCTGATCGCGCAGGGCTGGATGCATCCGACTGATTCCTCGATAAATGTCGCCATCAGTCAGGGGCGACACGAGCCGGCGAAACCCTTGAGTCTGGAAGTCCCGGATGGTCGCGGTGGGTGGGAAGTCGCACGGCCGAATCTCGGTTTTCCGGCCGGACGCAAAAAGATTTGCCTGTTTGATCTCACGGATGTTTTCAAACCGGGGACGCCGCGGCGGCTTCGTTTAAGAACCAATCTCGAGGTTTATTGGGACGCGCTCGAGTGGGCAGTCGCAGCCCCAGACTCGACGCCAAAGATCACGCATTTAGAGCCGGAGGTGGCGGATCTTCGCTATCGCGGTTATTCTGTCGTCAATCAGGCGAATGCTTCGTCTCCTGAAATACCAGACTACAACCGCCTTTCGGGCTCGAAACAGATCTGGCGTGACTTGATTGGCTATTACACGCGATTCGGTGACGTGCGGGAGTTGCTGCGGCGCGCCGACGATCGTTACGTAATTATGAATGCCGGTGATGAGATGGCGTTTCGTTTTGTGGCTCCCGCGCCACCGCCGGACGGTTGGGTGCGCGACTACGTGATCCGCGGCGACGGTTGGATTAAGGACGGAGATTACAATTCCACTTTTGGAAAGACTGTGCTGCCGTTGCCGTATCACACGAAAAACCTATACGACACACCGCCCGGCCGGTTGGAAGATGAATGGGTGTATCGTCGCTTTCCGGACGACTGGCAGAATTATCACACGCGCTATGTAACCGCCGAAATTTTTCAAAACGCAATGAGGTCGACGCAGAACAGATGAGTGGTGGCAAGTTTTCAAGAATACTGCTCACCTTAATCTTTATTTCGTTATTAGCGGTGCCATTGGTGCTCAAGCGCTTTCGCACCCGCGGTGAGACTGTAAACGCGTCAGTCGACGCGAACACCGCCGTCAGTCGGTACGGCTTTCATCTCTCCGAAGTCTCCCAGGCTTCGGGAATCAACTTCACGCACACTGCGCCGACACTCGACCGACAGTTAGACCACATCATGCCGCAAGTCGCTTCGATGGGCGCCGGCGTTTCGATTGTCGATTACGACCGCGACGGCTGGGCGGACATTTATGTGACTAACAGCGGCGAGGGAAGTAAGAACGCCCTTTACCGCAACATCGGCGATGGTTCCTTCAAAGACGTGGCTGCGGAGTTAGGCATCGCGGACGTGAATCAAGCGGGCACCGGCGTTTCGATGGGCGCGGTTTGGGGCGACTACGACAACGACGGCTACGAAGACCTGTTCCTGTACAAGTGGGGCAAGCCGGAGCTGTTTCACAACGACGCGGCGAAAACGTTCACGCGCGTGACGGAAAAAGCGAAGTTGCCCGCGTGGGTCAACGCCAACACCGCGTTGTGGTTCGACTACGATCGCGACGGGCGTTTGGACCTGTTCCTCGGCGGCTATTACTCGGAAGACGTCGATCTCTGGCATTTGAAAACGACGAAGATGATGCCGGAGAGTTTTGAATACGCGCGCAACGGCGGGCGCAAGTATCTCTTTCACAACCTCGGCGACGGACAGTTTGAAGAGGTGAGCCAAAAGCTGGGGATTGACACGCGACGCTGGGCGCTGGCGGCGGCCGCGGCGGATCTTCGTGGCACAGGTTATCCCGATCTCTTCATCGCCAACGATTACGGCATCTCCGAGCTCTACTTCAACGACGGCAAACGCTTTCGCGAAGTCGGCAAACAGACCGGCGTCGGGTTCGCGCCGAAGAGCGGAATGAATGCTTCGGTCGGCGACGTGCTCAACAACGGCAAGTATTCGATCTACGTTTCGAATATCTCCGAAGATGGCGTGCTGATTCAGGGTAACAATCTCTGGGTGCCGCGCGAAGGGACCGCGGGCGACGAGCTGAAGTACGACAATCTCGCGCGCGCGATGGACGTCGAGATGGGCGGCTGGAGCTTTGGCGCGCAGTTTGGCGATCTCAATAACGACGGCACGCTCGATCTCTATCTCGTCAACGGTTATATCTCCGCTGAGCGAAACACGAACTACTGGTACGACTTCTCGAAGATAGCCGGCGGCAACTCGACGATCATTTCCGACGCCGCACACTGGCCATCGATGGACGGACGCAGTTTGTCTGGTTATCAGAACAAGAAAGTCTGGCTGAATGACGGTACGGGCAAATTTGTGAACGTCGCGCAGGCGGTTGGTGTTCGTGATGTTTATGACGGGCGTTCGGTGGCGCTGGTTGATCTGTGGAACCGCGGCGTGCTGGACGTGGTCGTGGCGAATCAGAAGGGACCGTTGTTGGTTTACAAGAACACGATCGCGCCTGAAAACAAGTGGATCGCTTTCGAGTTGGAAGGCGCGGCGAGCAATCGCAGTGCGATCGGCGCGGAAGTGCGTGTGTATTGGGACGGCCGGCAACAGGTGCAACAGGTCACGGGCGGCAACGGTTTCTGTTCGCAGAACCAGCGGCGGCTGCATTTCGGTTTGGGCGCCAATCCGAAGATCGAAAAGGTGGAGATTCGTTGGCCGTCGGGGAAAACGCAGGTTTTCAATCAGCCGTCCGTTAGCC
>DASUOZ010000034.1:0-12388 GCA_036276375.1 Pyrinomonadaceae bacterium
GATCTGCATCGACGCGGTGTTGACTTTGGTCGACTGCATGAATTTCTCGAGCTTCGCGATGTCCTGGGCGTACGTGACGCTTGCAAAGAGCAACAGCGCGAAGACGAGTTGGGGGCGAATAGTTAGTAACTTCATGATTGGTTTTTTCCTTAATTTCTTAAATGGTTGTTCCGCACAGGCACAGAGAACCGAGAGCGAGCGCAGGCGATCGAGCGGTGATCAAAAACGCACATGGCCTCTCCATTCCCTGTGCCTCTGAGGTCAACCAGTGCTGACTGTCAAACTAATCGAGTGCACGAGCGAGTGCAGTCGAGTTGACCTGCAAGAGCGCTACGATGTTTTTGCGTTGGACACGTTCGCGAATCACGCGGACGGTGTCGTTATCCGGGTTGTCCGGAAGGTTTGCGATGTCTAACAGAATCGGTTCGAGACTATCGAGCAACGAGGCGATTTGAACGTCGCCGGCGATGTCGGCTTCACGCCGGAGCATCATGTTTTGATAGATCAGTTGCTTGGCGCGCGTGCGTTCGTAACGGACTTCGTCGGCGGCGTCAGGATCGTCGAGTCGCACGTTCCTGAACGCGCGGAGTAATGTTTCGGCACGTTCGAAATGCAGCGCCGTCATGGTTTGGGCGTCAGCCGGCCGAACCCTTTCGGGCGCGGCGGGTCGCACATCTTCTGGAATCACAGCGAACTGTTCGCCGGGCTTGGGCTCACGCACCGGTGCAGAACGGCGTGGTGGTGGTTGCCGGCGGCGGTGAGTTTCGGGTTTCTGTTGCGGTTCGGGTTCTGGACTCGGAGCGGCCGTAGGCGACGGAACAGGGGCCGGAGATACATGACCCGCAATTTCCTGGGGCGGCTTTTCATCAAAATCCAAACCAATAATCTTCCACCCAATCAGCGCTACGATCGCGATTGATGCAAGCGCCACCGCGGCATAACCCCAGTTCCAACTCCAATTCTCTCCCCAACTCCTGCTCTTCTCTCCCAAAATCCTGCTCTGATTTCCTCCCTCAATGCCTCTCGCATGGGACGCCGCCGCCTTACCGAGTGCGCCCGCCAGGATCTTCTCCAGCGCACGATTCTGAATCGCAGCAGTGGTCGACACTTCGTAACCGCTGATCTGACTGCGCAAGTTAAGAAAATCAGCGCGCGCTTCTTCGCACTGCTCACACGTCACCAAGTGACGCTCCACCTCGCGCGCCTCAATCGCCGGCAGTTCACCATCAATCAACGGCGAAATCTTTTCTGTAAAACCGCAGTTCATAATCTGTGTCCCACAACCACCGTCCCTAAAATCCCTGCCCTTGCTCGCTCTCGCTCTAACCTGCCCCCACTCCAGCAACCCTTGCCCGCCTACTCCAGCGTTTCCTCAACGCCGCCCGCGCCCGAAAAATGTCAACCTTCACCTTGCTCTCTGAAACGTTCAACACCTCACCAATCTCGCGGTAACTCAACTGCTCCTGCTCCCGCAACAACAACGCCGTCCGTTGATCCTCAGGCAGCGTCTGCAACATCTCGAGTACCAACTCTTTCCGTTCCCGCGTTTCATACTCCTGCTCGGGATTGCGTGCCACCGGTCTCATTGCTTCAACCACTCGATCAAACAACCGGTAGCGCGTGTGCGTCTTGCGAAACTCATTGATCGCCAGGTTTCGCGCCACGCGATACAGCCAAAAACGTGCTTCACCCGGCGGCAGGGTTCCCCATGCCGTGCGATGAAGTTGCAGGAAGCTCTCCTGTGCCAAGTCTTGCGCCAGCGGCGCGCGGCCTCCCAATAAACACTCCAGAAAGCGGCATAGGCTAGGGTAAAAATCCTGAAACAGCATGGTGAACTCTTCATCTTGGCTCGCCATAAGCTGCGCTACGTCTCCTAAAACACGCGGGTTCGGGAAAAGTTACAGAAAAAATTTCGGGGGAATCAAAGCAGGTAGCCAGGCAGCACTCAAACGTTATTGAGGATCTTCAACGCGGTCGTGGAGAAAATACCTTCTTTCTCTTCGTCTCGAATATCGAGGCCTTCGATAGAAGAAACCGCGCGATCGATTGATCCGAGCAGGTGCGGATAGTCACTGCCCATCACCATGTGCTCCGCCCCGACCATGTTTCGCACCATCATTAACGTGTGCGGGCTGAAAGAGACTGTATCGTAGTACAACCGTTTCAAATAGAAACTCGGCAGTTGATCGATGTGCGCGCGACACTCGGGGAAGTCGCGATAGCCGTTGTCCATGCGCTCCATCAGGTAAGGCACAGCGCCGCCGAGATGGCCGATGATCCAGCGTATGTCGGGAAAGTCCGCAAACATGCCGTCGTAGCACATACGTGCAACCGCGAGACTCGTGTCGAACGGAAAACCGATGATTGGCCCAAGCACGTATTCGCGAAACGCGTCGGAGTTTGCGGGGATCATGGGATGAAGAAAGATGCACAGCTTCATCCGGTTAGCTTCAGCGAAGAACGGGCGATACTCGGGTGACGTAAGCGGCTTGCCGCCGATGTTGCTGAGCAGAATCACGCCGTTGAGTTTTAGTTCGTCGATTGCGCGGTGGAGTTCGTTGAGTGCGGGCTCAGGCGCGTCCATCGGGATCGACGCGAAGCCTTTGAAACGTTGCGGGTGTTTAGCGATCAGTTCCGCGTACGAGTCGTTCATCATACGCGCCACTTGCGGCTGGTGCCGGGCGTCGGTGAAGAAGACGTTTGGTGTTGAGAGTGAAACGACCTCGACGTCTATACCGGCGCGGTCCATGTCTTCGAGACGTTTGGAAACGTCCGTCATCGCGGGCGTCACGCCGAAAAAACGCGCACCGCGGTAAGTAATGATCGTCTGTCCGCTCGGACTCGCGCCGAAAGAAAACTCCGACGGCAGTTCGCGAATCGTCTGAAAAAACTCTTCCGTATAGAAGTGTGTGTGCAGGTCGAATTTAGCCACGGTTTTTGACGCCTTTGCCGGAAAGAGCCGGGTTCCGTACGGCTACGCCGCCGGATGTGCGGCGGGGCTCTCTGCCTCGCCGTAGCTTGGGCTTAAGAACCTTCGGGCTTCGCCCCTGGTCCGGGCTTTGCCCTGTTTCGCTGAAGACTGAGTTCGTACTCCTGCTCAGTGCGCGTTGCGCCCCAGATCGTGTGTGTTTCTTCGCGAGTAATAGTGAATCCCGCCTGCCTGTAAAGATGAGCTGCGGCTTTTAATTCGCTGATCGTCCAGAGAGTTACCTTCTCAAAGCCGCGTTCACGACAGAACGCGAGCGCGCCTTCGATCAGTTGACGACCGAGGCCACGGCCGCGCGCATCCGGGTGAACCAGAAACCACCTCAGTTGCGCGATCTCTTCCGACAGCCCGTTGATTACGATCGAGCCAACGATCTTCCCATCCAGTTCTGCGACTGCAAAATAATCCTTGCCCGGATCGTAAGTCCTGGCAAACTCTCCCATCCTGATCGCCACGTCGCCCTCAAACGTTCGATCGAGCTCATACTCCTGCGCGTAAAGCACTCCGTGTAAGTAAATTATGTACCCAATGTCGCCGGGCTCGACGCCGGTGCGGATTCTCATTGTCACTTCTCGCGCAAATATTGACTCAAACTCTCCGCCTGAACAAACACGATGACGCACGACATCGAGGCGAGTAGCAGTAGTTTCATAAAAAGATTTGCCTTCGAACGGCAATCTAATCGTAACATTCTCGAAGCGAGCACGGATGTTATAGTGACGTTTAGCTAAGTTAGTACGTCTTTTCTCCCGGTTCAAGAAGCAGCGGCGGCGGCACCCCGGCGGCTCCGATCCCACCTAATCGTAATTAACGGGTCACAGGAAAAGAACAGAAAGAAGGGCAGCAGTAGTGACTTCTCAAGCAGTTGCGAGCAGAGATGAACGCGGCCAGCCTACGCTCGTTAATGGCCATCGACCAAACGTGAACAAAGACAATTGGCTCGGTTTTGTGGGTGATGTAGTCAACTTCACTGGCGAAGTCTGTTTCAAGTCGATGCTGCGGATCGACGGCCACTTTTCCGGCAACGTCATTTCAACCGACGGCACCCTCATCGTCAGCACGGGCGCACAAGTGACAAAAGCCGTCATCAAAGTGGCGGTCGCGAAGATCAACGGCACTGTCGAAGGCGACATCCTCGCGAGCAAACAACTGGTTTTAGGTCGCACCGCGAACGTCCGCGGCCATCTCGCCGCCCCTGCCCTCGTGGTCGAAGAGGGCGCCCAACTCAACGGCATCTGCCGCCGGATTGGGGAGGACGCTGCCGATCTAATAACCAACAGAAGGTAAGTAACACCCGCGTAATTCCTGATATTCGCCCATCGACATCAACGTTAGGGGTTTGATAACGCGCATTCGATTGTTCAGACACCAGCGGAAGAGCGCGGTTTGGCGCGTCGGCAGGATCAACGAAAAGGGCTTCGTACATTGATTACCCGCTCCGATAAGCACGGCGCGCATGTCGTCCTCGGTTTCCGCCACCGCGTGGTTCAAGGCCCACAGCTCGGGCGCGGAGATGTAAGCGGTGAGACGGCCGTTGCGCAGCGCGACGAAGGGACTCGGCATTGGCGGAGTCTGTCTTAGCTCGTTGAGACGGTCGACGCCCAACACGGAACGACACAACTCAGCGCAAGCTTCGTAGTCTTCCTCTCTAATCGTCCTGACTTCAACTTCCGCCGGAACCTCTCCTTTGAGCGCGCCCTCGATCAACACCATCGGTTCGCGGACATCAAAACCCAGCGAAGCATAAAGCGAGAGCGAGCCGGTGTTGAAGCTGTCCTGGACCAGCCGAATGCCGCGGCTGCTTTTGCCGCGTTCAATTACGGCGTCCATCAGCATTCGACCGGCGCCTTGAGCCTGGGCATTTGGATCAACCGTGATTGGACCAACTGCACTGATAGCGTCCGACTCCAAAAGATGATTCGAGCCAATCACTGTTCCATCGCTCTCGGCGACGACATTGAACACGTCCGGCCGCGACAGGAGCATTCCCATGAGGTCGATTGCCGGCTCGGGAACCGGAAAGTCAGGCCGGAAGTTATGGTTCTCAGAAATTCCCTTGAACGCCTCGTAGCAAATCCTGCCGCACGGCTCGATATCTTCCGACCGCATTGAACGTAGCTGAATCGTCATTTACTTCCACCTTCGCCCGTGCTTGATCACGATATCCACATTCTGTAAGAGATCGATGTGTCGCAATACATCGCCGCGGACGGCGATTATGTCGGCGTACTTTGCTTCGCTCACTGTTCCGACTTGATCCGACACGCGCATCGCCACCGAAGGCCAGTAGGTTGCCGCGCGGATGGCGACCATCGGGTCAATGCCGAAGGTGTTGACCCACGCATCGAGCTCGCGCCAGGTGGTTTGGCTGTGGAAGCTCATCGGAATGCCGCTGTCCGTGCCGATCAATAGCACCACGCCCGACTCGGACAGTTGCTGGATCTTGCGAGCTAAAGTCGGCCGGCGCAGCGGTGTGATTTGATAATACGAGAGGCGGTCCGGGGTTTTCAGTGATGCCTTGATGTCATCAACGATCGACTGCGGCAGACCGACTTGCCACGACGGATCGTCAAGCTGTTCGGGATTGTCGCGCACATACTCGTAGTTCAAAAGCCCCTGCACCGTCGGCGTCCAGAACAACGGACCAAGACTCATCTTCGCCGTACGCTCGCGAATCATCCTAACGACTTCAGCCGGATACTCCGGCGCTGTCGCCAAACCGGTGTGTTCGAAACAATCAACCCCAACCAGCAATCCGCGGCGAATCTCTTCCGGACGATGCGAGTGTGCCACCACCGGCAACCTCCGTTTGTGCGCTTCGTCAACAACCGCCTGCACTTCCTCGATCGCCATCAAGTCCTGATCGATCAACTTGATGACGTCCACGCCCGCTTCAGCCAACTGCCGCACCTTCGCCCGCGCATCTTCAACACCTTTCACACCCCAACGCACGTAGTCTGTTCCCGGATACGGTTCATGCTGAATAAACGGGCCCGACACGTAGAGCGTTGGACCGGGAATCTCACCCTTGCGGATGCGGTTGCGCACCGCGATGCTCGCCTGCAAAGGCGCGCCGAGATCGCGCGCGCTCGTGACGCCGGCCATCAGCAACTGTTTCGCCGACGCAGGCATGATCACCGACTCCATCATCGGCGGATAGGTCTTGTCCCAGTGCGCGTAGTCGCTGTGCCCGTTGATCATCAGGTGGACGTGCATGTCCCACAGGCCGGGCAAGACGGTCATGCCTTCCGTCGAGATGATTTCGGCGCCGCGCGGAATCGCGAGCGTGCCGACCTGGCCCACGGCTTTGATCCGGTCGCCTTCGATGATCACGACACTGTTGCGGATCGGCTTGCTGCCGTAACCATCGATCAGCGTGCCGCCGACCAGGGCTTTGACGTTGGCTTGGGTTTGCGCGTGGACGCTATTGAATAATGCGACTGTCAGCAGGATCAGCCACAGTTTTTTCATGCAAGTCTCCCGACATTAGCGTGGTGACGTTCAATGCTTTGCCTCGAAAGCATATTTGCCACAAGAAGCACAAAGGTTTTTGCTAACAGATTTTGTGCCTTTTGTGCCTCTTTGCGGCTAAGACCTAAAGCAAAGCGTTATTCGCAGCTCACACGGACCGGTCTTTGTCGCGTTTCTCCGCGAACAAGAGCTCGGTCGTGCGATCGGTTACTGTGGGCACTGGTTCGAACCTGCCTTCAGGCAACAACTCTTTTGTCGTACCGCTAAGTTCGTTTGCGTTTGGTTCGAGCTGCCGCTTACTCGCCTGTTCTTTCAATTCTTTGGCGCGGGCAAAGAGGATTACAGACAGCAACCCACAGCCCAGCATGATGACTAAACCAAGCATCGCAAGGATCGTGAGCAAACCTCCCTGCGCGGCCAGCATCTTCTGGCCGATGGCGTAGAGTAGAAATCCGAGCACGCCTAAACCAAACACGCTCAGCGCGCCAACACCTAACTTTTCGAGCCGTTCCTGCCGCGCGATGAGCGACTGGTCCATGCGCGCCGGAACCTGTTCGTTGAGCGACAGCGCGATCTTTTCCAGGCCGAGGCCGCAGGAGCGGCAGAACTTCTGATCCGCTGAGGTCTGTTTTCCGCAGTTTGGGCAATACATCGTGCTACCTCGAAAAACGGCGCACTATCAAAGCAATCGGTAAGCCGATACAAAACATGATAATCGCCAACCCTATGAGACGACCACTGAGAGTCGGGGTCGCGCGCTGGGGAAACTGCGACGCCGGCAACACTACGAAATTCATAAACGCATAGACCACGACACCGTAGACCAGGCCCCACACGACTGGTTGCTGCACCAGAAAACGCAGTTTGCGGCTCGCGACGTAGAAGACGATGGTCCAAACCGTGGCAATGAAGAAATGCAGAGCGAGGCCCAGAATTGCAGTCTTGGTGCCACCGCTGTAGGTGAGCGAGCCGAGCAGTCCGCTCGCAACTGACTGAAGCACGCGCACCGGCGCGACATTCGCGCGTAGCCACGAGACAAGGCAGGCGGCCGTGATATCGAGTACGCCCGCAGTCAAGCCGCCCCAGAAGATTGCCTTGAACGCATTGCTCATTGGTTCACGCGCGCGCCGACTCGGTAATCGATCTTGCACCTCCTCCGGGGTTCGTTGAACGAAGTGCTGGGGTGCATCCAGAGTTGAGTCGTCAGCTTGCGTGGACCTCAACCAAGGCCTCGCCGGCCTCGAGAAGTTCAATCGCTCTCGGGAATACCGCAGTAAGGATTTCTTTCAAGCGCGCGTTGGAAGTATTCCCGCAGGTTACCCAGACAACTTGAGGTGGTGGTCCTAATCGATCGAGAAGTAGAAGTAAGTCACTGTCCTTTGTCATTACAACTGCATTGCCCAATCGTGCGGCATTAAAGATCTCGGCGTCCTTGGCATCTCGCAACTGCAAATCGCGGACGGCAATCGCTTCGACCGAAAAGGTTTACTTAACCAAGTCGCGATGGCGGGCGAGAGCTGCGCATCGATCCAGATGGTCATGCGGCGAGCACCGGGTGATCCAGCCGCCGCGCTGCGTATTGAAGTGCCGCTTGCAGATCTTCGGCAGCAAGGTCCGGCATTTCTTCGAGAATCTGTTCCACGCTAAGTCCGGCAGCAAACAGGTCCAAGACGTCACTCACGCGTATACGCATTCCGCGAATGCACGGCCGTCCACCGCACTGCTCGGAATCTATAGTTATTCTATCGAGTAGACTCGCCATCGTTGTCTCCGCGCACCAAGTCGAGACAGTATATCTCTCTTTGACGGACTTTCAAGGCGCGCACGGTCCGACTTGGATGGCTACGTCGAGCGTCCGCATGCCGGGAAGTTACCTGTACCAGGACACGATCGAATAGCGTTGGCCGTGTGTCACCGGCGTGATCTCGTGAGTGGTCTCGGCGGGAAACGCGACGAGCATTCCAGGCTCGCCAACAGTGCGAAACTTCGCGCTCGTGCGCAGATCGGTAAACACCAGCGAACCACCATTATGCGCACCGGGCTTTGGCGTTTCAGATTCCCGACTCAAAAATATCACCGTCGAAACCAGCCGCCGCTCAGTGTCGAGCCGCAACAGACCCGTGTTGCCGTCCTGATGCGCAACAAAGAAATCCCCCTCGCGATAATGCAAAAACTGCGGGTCTTCACACTCACTCAGCACCCTACCAAAATGTTGTTCGACAACCGACTTCAACTCCAACAACCGACTCGTGATCAGTTCGACCGTCACCGGCGACGGACGAATACGCAGCGTTTGCCGAACACTCTGGTCAACAGCACCCGACGTGGTGCGTCCGTAAACAGTCGCGGCGTCGCTCGGGGCGACACTCATCTCCGCAACGATTTCACGGCAAATGTCCAGCTCGAGGAATTGTTTGGCAACGTAAAGGTTGGGCCAGACGGCGGGATTCGACACGTTCATTTAACAGCTTTTAGTCGCCCGCATTCATCGCCGTAGTAGGAAAGCGTTCCGCGGCACGCGCACGCGCCTTCGCCGCTTCGACTTCACGGTCCCGCGCCGGCGCGTTCGTGACGAGCGATTCCAGCAGCTCCTCGGCTGCTTCAGTCACCTTATCAACCGCACGATCGAACGCGAGCTCATTTGTTTTCGACGGCTTGGTGAATCCACTCAACTTACGCACAAATTGAATTGCCGACGCGCGAATCTCCTCTTTCGTCGCGGGTGGCTCGAAGTTATGTAGCGTTTTGATATTTCGACACATGATACTGCTCTCTACTCCTGATCTTTCTTCTTGTCGCGTCCCTCAATGATGCCCGCCAGCGCGAGCACTACCACCGTCACCAGCGCCGCGATCAGGGCAATCCCGATCGTGCCCACAGCGCACGCGATGCCGATCGCGGCCGTCAGCCACAGTCCGGCGGCGGTAGTCAGTCCCTGAATATCGCGCTCCTCGCTCAGCTTGAGAATCGAGCCGGCGCCGATGAATCCGATACCCGTAACAATCCCCTGAATCACACGCGACTGCGCATCGTACTGCATGCCCATTCCGGCGCACGCCAGAACGACGAGGGCCGTAGCCAGCGACACCAGCATGTGCGTTCGCACGCCCGCGGGTTTCCCCGCGTGTTCGCGTTGCATACCAACGAGTCCGCCGAGCGCCACCGCAACCACGAGACGAAACAACAGCCGCTGCGCCTGTCCGAGGGAATCCATACCCAGCGTCAACTCTTCCCAAAGCATCTCCATCAGAAACCTCTCCGTTCACTCACTCCAGCCAAGGGCAGTAGTCTGCGGCAGTCCTACTCAAAAAACAAACGTCAAAATACAAACCCGTCATCCGCCACTGACGCTCTCGCATGTACTCGCGGTTAAAATTGGAAACCATGCTTAACCCGTGTTCTTCATCACAACTTTGCCAGCAGCGTGGCTGTATCTCTGCACATGCGCAACGCATCGTAATCGTTTTTGACGCGTTCGCGGTTCTCAGTTCCGATGCGCGTGCAGAGCTCCGGGTTCCTGGCCATCGTTAACAAAACTTTCGCGAGCGTGTCAGCGTCACCCACGGGAGCAAGAAACTGCGAGCCGCCTGAACCAACCACGTCGCGGATGCCTTGGATGTCGCTGCCCGCGACCGGCAGCCCCGACGCCATGCTTTCCAACACCGCATTAGGACAACCTTCAGAACTTGAACTGAACACACTGACGTCCGCTGCGCTCAATAGCCCGCGTACATCCGCGACTGGACCAGCAAAGCGAACGTGGTCTTTGAGCTGCAACTCACTCGCGAGTGCCGCGAGCGATTCGTACGCGCCATCGTGACGGCCTGCTAAAACCAACAGCGCCGATCGGCCGTCTGAAGCAAACTCATTCACGACCGTGCGCCATGCTCGCAACACCGTCGCGTGATCTTTGTTCAGGTGCAGATTGGCGACCATGCACGCCACGAAAGCTGCATCGTCAACGGCCAGCCGCTCGCGCCACGCACACCGGTCCGCTTTCGGTCGCACACTCTCCACGCCATTCGGAATCACCGTCACCTGGTGGTCGCTGACTGCCAGTTCGTTTATCAAAAACCGCGCGCCTGCCTCCGAGTTGGAAACAAAGTGCGACGTCCGTTTGACGGCCTTTTCGATCGAAGGCGAAACAAACGGAAGAATTCCCTCGTCACGCTGGTTCCACACACACGCACGCGCGCCGGTCCACTTCCGGACCAGGCCGCAAACTAAATTCGGATAAAACGTGTAAGGAAGAAGGATGTCCGGCTGCGCGTCTCGCAACGTTCGAGCGACTCCGCGAAGCGCGCGGAAGCTGAGCGAGCGGCTGCCGGTGAAACGAAAAGGGATTACGCGCGACGGAAGGCTGTGTTGGTCGCAAATGTCCGCGACCGGCCCTGACTTGTTGAAGCCCCAAACTTCTACGTGCGCGTGTTCGTGTTCGGATAAATGCCGCGCCAGAATCAACGCCTGGCGTTCGGCGCCGCCGAGCTCCAGATTACCCAGCACAAAAATTATCCGGCGGTCTTTGAGGATCTTCATGCCACAAGGTAGCGCTAGCGTTACGCCGACAGGGTTGAGATTACAGTCCCGATAAAAACGGGATTGTTCGTACCGCGCCTAGCGCACGATGAAGTCGGCGAGTTGGGTGGCTGTGGTTCCCGCAACACCATCGGTGATCGTCACTTTCAAATCGTATCGGCCGGGCGCGAGGGTCTTCAGGGCGAGCTCTTCGCCAAACGGGATCCGTTGCGGATCAGGTCCGCCGTTGTTGAGCTTGCGTTGCGGCGAGCTCAGCACAGGATGGCCGTCGCGCAGTACGTGAGTCTGCACCGTCAACTGCGGATTCCCGCCCGCATCGCGTTTCGCGTTGTAAACAAAGATCCAGTATCCGAGCGCCGACGCGCGCGGGAAACTGTGGTCCACACTCAACTGCACGTGCGGACTGTTCGCCTTATTGTTCCGATCTTCGATGACCTGCCCGCCAAGCAAGAGACTGCTGAGCGTGAGTTGGTTGCGGGTCAAGTCCGGAATGACGATCCACTGATTCACGCTGCCGACACGACCTGACTTCTCATCGCGCGCCGCGACGCGAAACTGGTAAATGCCCGGCGTCAGCGGCGTGTGATGGTTGTAAAACACGTTTCCGGCGCCGGTGTTTTCGCGCGGCGTAACGTTCAACTCATTGCGAAAACTTCCCGCAACTTTACCTTTGTCATTCAACACCACACCCGCCAGCCGCACCGTCGCCGGCTGATGTCCGTCGTCGCCGTAAGTCAGCGCCTTGTTCGCGATCTCCATCGACGACGTCACGACCAACCCGTTCGCCGGCGTGTTGAGATACGTCAACGACAGGAGCAACGGTAAACCGTTCGACGGAAAACTATCCGTAAGCGCATTGCGAATCTCGGCGTCGGGCGTCTTCGGCTTCGACCCAGCGGAAGCGGTGGTTGGCGTCGCCGGCTGTGGCCCTTCGACGTAACCACGCGGCGCGCGCACGGTGAGTTCGGGTTGGCCCACAACACTGATCTTCACCTGGCGAAACTTCACCGCTCTTTCTTCCTCTTTTTCGGGGCGCCAGGCGACGAGGTAATAATTCGAAGTCTCGTCGAGAACGTTGCTCACCCATTCATCGAAAAAGTTTGTACTGCGCAGCGCGCGTCCGCCGGTTTGCGCCGCCAACGCACTGAGCGCGTCCTGGTAGGCTTCGAGTTCGCCGATCGAAGCGACGTCGACTCGGCCGGCGGGATCGAGTGGCCGCTTGTTACCTGGATCGAGAAAGCTGCTGTTGACGAGACCGCGCGCGTGAATCGTGTACACAACGACGCCGCCACGTTGCGCAGCGTCGATCACATGATCCAGTTTGTCGCGCGTGGTAGCGGCGTGTGGTCCGGCGTCCAGCAGAAAACCATCGGAGATAAAGAACGCCAGCTTGCG
>DASUOZ010000035.1:0-7785 GCA_036276375.1 Pyrinomonadaceae bacterium
CCCTGGACAGCGCCAGGCACTCTGCGACGGCGATGAAATCATTGTCGGCAAGACGTTCCTACGCTTCCACATCGTGAAATAGACTAAATGGCCGAATGCAATGCATGCGGCGCCCGCGTCTCGCCTGGTGAACACTTCTGCGGGAACTGCGGCACGCAGCAGATTCCAAACTCCCCTGAACTGAAAACTGTCGCTGCCAATCTCGGCGAACACGGCGAAGTGCAATTTGCGCCTCCGCCGCAGCCCTCGGCGGAATCGTCGTCTGCACCCGAGCCGTCCGCTCCTCTTGCTGAACCACCAGTTTCGGAAGCAGCGGTCGAACCCGAACCAACACCAATCTCTTCCGCCTCGCTCGGCGGCTCTTACACTGACAACGTTCAGCCCGAAACCGGCTCGCCGGCGCGTGGTACAGGCGGCAAACGGAGCACAGTCAAACAGCTCGACTCCAACACGATTCTCAATCATCGCTACGAGATAGTTCGCCGCATCGGCGGCGGCGGCATGGGCGCGGTTTATCTCGCGAAGGATCGCAATCTCGGCGACGCGCCGCGCGCCGTCAAAGAGATGGTCGAATCGCACCTCGATCCGACGCAACACGAAAAAGCGATCGGCGATTTCAAACGCGAATCGCTGTTGTTGACGTCGCTCGAACACCCGTCGATTCCCACGATCTACGACTACTTCTACGACGACACGCTGGGCCGTTTTTATCTCGTCATGAAGTACATCTCGGGCGGCGACCTCGCTTCGCGAATGCGCGCCGCGATCGGCGGCAAGATCGACGAGAAGACCGTGACCGACTGGGCCATGCAGGTAGCCGATGTGCTCGACTATCTTCATTCACGACCCAAGCCCATCATCTATCGCGATCTCAAACCCGCGAACCTGATGATCGACGGCAACAGCGGTCGCGTGATGCTGATCGATTTCGGTATCGCGCGCTGGGTCTCGCAACAGGAAAAGGGTGTTACGGCAGTCGGCACGATGGGCTACGCGCCTCCGGAGCTCTTCAGCGGGCGCGTGCAGCCGGCGTCAGACGTTTACAGTCTCGGCGCGACCATGTTTCACCTGCTGACCGGCGCCGATCCACAGGACAACCCGCTGCTAATCTTCGACTTCTCGAAGAACCCGCGGCCGCGACAGATCAATCCCGCGATCTCCACCGAGATGGAACAGATCCTGATGCGCTCGGTCGAGTACAAACCGGAAGATCGCTTCCGTACTGCCGGCGAACTGAGAAACGAGCTCGTGCATCATCTCGAGAACCTGATGGCGGGACGCGTCAACTACGGCATGCCCGCGGTGAACATCGGCAGTGAGACCACGCAAATGCAAACGGTCTACTGCGGTTTCTGCGGCGGACGCATTGCTGCCGACGACGTTTTCTGTGCGCATTGCGGCGCACGTCAGCCGCTTGTGCCGGCAGGTCAGAGCGCGATGCTGCACACCGTTCGGCCCACCGCGAAACTAGTGGTGACCGGCACGACCGAGCTCGACGCGTCGTTCATACTGCAAAAAGACAGCAACCTGCTCGGACGCACAGATCCACACTCGAACATCTTTCCCGAGATCGATCTGTCGCGATTCGATCCGGAAACAAAGGTATCGCGTCGCCACGCCCGCATCTGGCTCGAAGGCGAAACGTTTTTGGTAGAAGATCTCGGCTCAGTGAATGGAACGGTAATTAACGACTCCGTCAGACTTGCGCCCAGACAACCTCGCGTACTCGACAGCGGCGACAAACTCCGCGTCGGGGAAACGACGTTGCATTTCCTGGTGGGGTAAAAGATCTCCTTGTCGTCAGTGTCTAAATACGCAGGAAAAGCCGCCGGACGGACGCCACGGACGACCCGGACACATCTGCACGTGCCTTTCCCTCTCCGGTGCGGCGCGTTCCTGATCGACTACATTGTCCTTATTTCCCTGGTCGTATTGGGCACCCTTTTTGCGCGTATGCTTGGTGGGGGTGCGCGTGCCGCGGGCAATTCGGCTGAGACCACGGCGATCGCGCTGGCGATCGTCGCCGCTCTGCTAAATCTCGGTGTCATGCCGGGTCTGACCGGATTGACACTCGGAAAGTGGGCCACCGGGCTGCGCATTCAAAGGGTCGGCTCGGGTAACCCCGGAATCGGACGCGCGATGTTGCGCCATTTTATTGGTTATCCACTTTCGTTGATTACGCTTGGTCTTGGATTCTTACTGGCGGCAGTCACCGTGCACGGCCGAGGTTTGCACGATATGATTGCCGGCACCGTTGTTGTTCGTGAAGGTTCACTATAGTTTAGAAAGCGCAGATCAGTGTCTGAGAAATGTCCGAGCTAATAGTTAAATACCCCGACCGTGCTCCCGACCACTTTCCACTCGGGCGTTTGCGCATCACCATCGGCCGTTCCGCCCGGAACGATCTCTGTATTCCGGATCCGTTTGCGTCGCGCGTGCACGCCGAAGTGCGCCGCGAGGGCGAAGAGTACATCCTGCAGGATCTGGGATCAGCGAACGGCACGCTTTACAACGGCGCCACCGTCGACGGCGCTGTGCACCTGGCTTCCGGCGGCCGTATTCAAATCGGCGAAACCGAAATCATCTTCGACGACGGTAGCTACAACTCGAGTATGGGCGCGACGATGATCACCGACAATACGAGTTCGCTTCCCGAAGCGACGATTGCACTCGCGTCGGGCGATCGGACGACGTCAGGACTGCTCGAAGCCATCGAAGGCGCGCGCACGCAGCCGGAAGAGATCGTCACCACGTCGGCAGCGCAGCAGCCCAAAGCCAAGCACGGCGACCTGCTCGCGCTGATCAGCAAAGTGGGCATCACGCTGCTCGCCTCGGCGACGCTCAACGAGACGCTGGAACAGATCGTCTCGCTCGTGTTCGAAGCAGTGCCGGCGGATCGTTGTTTGATCATGATGCGCGATCAGGGGAGTGAAGATTTGCGCGTTGCGGTGGCGCGTCTGCGCGATCGCGTCGGTGAGGTCGGCGAGATTCGCGTGAGTCGTAACGTGCTCGATGAAGTTGTGATTCGCGGTAAGTCGGTGCTGACGTCAGACGCGCAACACGATCCGCGATTTGCGAGTGGCACGATGGTGCTGCAGGGCGTGCGTTCCGTGTTGGCAGTGCCGCTCGGTGTGTCGGAAAAAGTGTTTGGCATCATCTACGCCGACTCGCCGATTGCCGAAGGACGTTTCACCGAAGACCACCTGAAGGTCTTGACGACACTCGCCTCCGTGGCCGCGATTCGCGTTGAGAATGCGCGCCTGGTCGAAGCGCGTTTGGAACGTGAACGCTTCGAACGCGAGCTGGCGCTGGCGAGTGAGATTCAGCAACGTTTTCAACCCACTGCGCCGCCGCACGTTGATGGTTACGAGCTTCAGGGCATCAGTTTTCCGTGTTACGAAATCGGCGGCGACTACTACGACTTTATCGAACGTGAAGACGGCCGGCTCGTGATCGCGCTGGGCGACGTTTCCGGCAAGGGAACTGCGGCGGCGTTGTTGATGTCGTCGCTACACGCGGCGATACACGCGCAGTCAGCGTCGCACGATTCACTGGTCGCGACGATCTCGGCGGTTAATCGTTACCTGGCGGACAACATTCCGGCGAATCGCTTCGTCACGTTGTTCTATGCGGAACTGGATCCGGAGTCGGGCGCGTTGTCGTTTTTGAATGCGGGGCACAATCCGCCGTTGATTGTTCACGCTGCGGGAACGGTTGAGCAGCTTGCGTCCGGAGGTTTACCGCTGGGGATCAAGCCGGACGTCGAGTATCGCGAAGGTCGTACGCAGTTGCAGCATGGCGATGTGCTGGTGATCTATTCGGACGGTGTGACTGAGGCGGTGAGTCCGAGTGGTGAAGAGTTTGGCGCGACGCGGTTGTACGAAGTTGTGGCGCGAAACATCAATGCCTCGGCCGCGGGGATTCGCGATCGCATCGAGTCGTCGTTGACGAAATTCGCACAGGGCACGAGTGCTGCTGACGATATTACGCTCGTGATCGTGAAGCGGCAGGCCGAAGCGAAACTCAGCGCGGGCGCCGGTTGATGTGACGTTGTTTTGGGGTTGGGGATTGACGACCTTGCGCCAGCGGCTCAATCCAGATCAGGATTGACGACCTCCCGTTAGCGGGTCAATCCGATCACCCCCTATGGCCTTCCGGAAGCGCCTGCTGCGCCCTACAATCGTCGCAGTCCATCCAGTCTTGAACATCGATCCAGACACTGATATCGGCGGCGCGCAGCATCGCTTTCCGGAGACGAACCAGTCGGCGATCGTGCGCGCGCGCAGCCCGGACCAGGTCGTGCGGCAGCGCGCGTTTGAGACAATTCTCGCGAGCTATTGGAAACCGGTGTACAAGTACCTCCGGTTCAAGTGGCACGTCTCGAACGAAGACGCTAAGGACCTGACGCAGGGGTTCTTTACCAACGCGTTCGAGAAAAATCACTTTGCCGATTACGACTCGTCGAAAGCGAGTTTTCAAACGTTTCTACGCACCTGTCTGGATGGTTTCGTCGCCAACGAGCGAAAGGCGGGCGCGCGTCTCAAACGCGGCGGCGATCGCGAACACTTTCAGCTCGACTTCGTAAGTGCAGCAGACGAGTTTGCGCTGCACTCCACTTCGTCTGATCTCAGTCCGGAAGACTACTTTCATCGCGAGTGGGTGCGATGGATGTTTACGCTGGCGGTTGACGCACTGCGACGCCGCTGCGAGGAGTCAGGAAAGACGATCCATTTTCAGTTGTTTGAGCGGTACGATCTGGCGGACGACGGCGCTGCAGGTGTGTCGTACGCGTCTCTCGCCGCCGAGTTTGGGTTGGAGCCGGCCACGGTCAACAACTATCTCGCAGCCGTGCGGCGTGACTTTCGTCGCCTGGTGATCGAGAAACTGCGCGAGATAACCGCTACTGAAGACGAGTTTCGCAACGAAGCGCGCTCGCTGCTTGGAGTCGATGTGAAATGAAGTGGATTTCAGACGCCAGGTTGGATCACCTCCGCGAGCTCGCCACTAAGCCCGATTTCGGTGCAACGAAGTACCGGCTGGTGAACGAGCTCGCGTCAGGCGGAATGGGCACGGTCTATCTTGCCGAAGACGCGGAGCTCAACCGTCGCGTGGCGCTCAAAGTTCTCAACTCTATCGATCTAACCGGCGATCTTCGCGAGCGCATGGTGCGCGAAGCGCAGATCATCGCGCAGCTCGAACATCCGGGCATCGTGCCCGTTCACGACGTAGGCACGTTGCCTGACGGCCGCGTGTTTTATGCGATGAAGTACGTGCGCGGCAGCCGTCTCGACGAATATGCCGCCACGACCGAGTCTCTCGGCGATCGGTTGCGGAAGTTTCAGGCGGTTTGTGATGCGGTCGCGTTTGCCCACGCGCACGGCGTGATTCATCGCGACCTGAAACCACAAAACATCATGATTGGATCGTTCGGTGAGGTGCTGGTGCTCGACTGGGGCGTCGCGAAGATACTACGCCAGCGCGAGCCCGTTTCGCTCGAGGCTGACACGTTGATCAGAAATCCGGACGACACCCGCAACGGCACGGTGATCGGGACGCGTAACTACATGTCGCCGGAACAGGCGCGCGGGGAAATCAATCAACTCGACGAGCGTTCCGACGTCTATTCGCTCGGCGCAGTGCTTTACTTCCTGTTGACCAGCAAATCGCCGGCAACCGCGCGGCCGCGCGCACTGAATGCGAAAGTCAGTAAGGCAGCCGAAGCGATCTGCCTGAAAGCAATGTCGCCGGAAAAGACCGCGCGGTATGAAACGGCCGCCGAGTTGTCGCGGGACATCGGACGTTTGCTGGACGCAGAACCGGTGTCGGCTTATCAGGAAACGATCGTGGAGAAGGTTGGCCGCTGGGCCGGGAAGAACCGGTTTCTGATACTTTTGGTGCTCGCGTATCTCGTCATGAGAATTTTTTTCATTTTCACGTCCCGCAATTAAAGATTTCTCGCCGTCCGTTTAATAGAGGTGTAGACAGCTAACGAAGGAGAAGCGACATGTCCAAACCCCTGCTTGGTGTAATACTCGGCGCGATACTCGGCGCCATCGACGGCCTCACCGCCTGGTTCACGCCTGCCGTGCGCGATGAGCTCGCCGGCATCGTCGTCGGCTCAACGATCAAAGGCATCATCGCGGGCATCGCGATCGGTTTTTTCGCGAGAAAGTTTCATTCGCTGCCGATTGGCATCCTGTTTGGGGCCGTGGTGGGCGCCATTTTGGCGTATATCATCGCCGCGCTTCAGGGTGGTTACTATTTCGAGATCATCCTGCCGGGCACGCTCGTCGGTCTGATCGTCGGCTTCGCTACGCAGAAATATGGAACAGCGCCGCAAACTTCATCATAAAAGGAGACTATAAATGCCAAGAGTTGTTCACTTCGAAATTCACGCCGGCGATCCGGAGCGTGCCGTCAAGTTTTACCAGACGTTATTTGGCTGGAACTTTCAAAAGTGGGATGGCCCAATGGAGTACTGGATGGTCATCACCGGTCCGGACGATCAGCCCGGCATCAACGGCGGTCTGATGCGCCGTCAGGGCGAGATTGACGGACAGGCCGTCATAGCTTACGTCTGCACTGTCGACGTGGCGGACGTCGATGCGTCGGTGAAGACGGCGCTCGCTAACGGCGGGCAAATCGCGTTGCCGAAAATGCCGATTCCGGGCGTCGGTTGGTTAGCTTACTGCAAAGACACGGAAGGAAATATTTTCGGGATGATGCAGAACGATCCGGCAGCGCAATAGCGGCTGGTTATCGCAGAACGTACGCATCCATTTTCTGCAAGAGTTCCAACTGTTCGGGCGTCAGCGGATATTCCCTGGCGCCCAGTTTTATGGCCACGCTTTTCGCGGCGATCAGCTCACGAAACATTGGGAACGGAACAGCTACTAAACAGTATTGTGCATCATCGCCCGTAAACGTCACCTTTCCCTGGACCAGCGGTTTTCCATCCCCAATTAACTCGTACGGAATCACTGGCGCGAAGCGGGGGTTTTTCGAATACGAAGCGAAGTAAAATGAGGCTTCTTTTGGCGGCGGAGCTGGTCGTCTGCGGGCGTCGCCTTGAAGTTTCAAATGCGGCAGCACTGTAATTCCATAACCGCCGGGTTCGCCGTCGAGTTGTAAGTTGGTGGCGGTGGAAACATCGGTTTGCTCGGTACTCGCGGTGTAACCGGCAATGATTTCGTTGTCAGGCGGTGGGACCGCGTGTCCTGCGTAGGACGGGAGGGAGAGCCCGCCCCCTTTGTTGTCAAAGCCGTAAACCTCGAGGCCTTCGCGGTAGTGGAAAACGACCAGGCGAGTCTGCTGGTGAATGAACGTCACCCAGATTTCTGTGACAGATGCAATCCGTACGTATCTCGCGACGACTAATTGCGCCGCTTGTTTGGCGCGTTGGGCGCGTTCTTCCGGAGCTCTTTCATTGAGCGGGGAGTTGATGAAGGTGATTGTGAGCGTTGAGCCGATTCCCGCCTGGCCCAGGTGGACGGAAACATCATCGCCAAACGCATTCCTTAGCTCGCTTCTGACGGCATGCAGCTCGCCCAGACTCCGAGCGGCGTCTTTGATACAGCCGGCTGCAAGCACAGACGCAGCGATGAGTAATGCGAGGCTTAGTCGACGCGAGAGCATTCTGTTTTCGAAAGCCGATTAATCGCTCGGCTTGCCCTGGAGCAGCGGCTCTGACTTCACGGTCTGTGGACCGTTCTCGTTGCAGATCGCAAACGAACCTCCTTCGTACATCGTGACTCCGGCAAACTGGCCCTTCGCGTTGAGGATGTA
>DASUOZ010000036.1:0-2808 GCA_036276375.1 Pyrinomonadaceae bacterium
TCGGCGAAACTGGGGGAACGGAATTCAGCTCTGAGGTGACGTCAGTTCCGTCAGTCGCCGCGGCAGCCATCTCTTGGCGCGCCGCAATCTCATCCGCAAGTGTTACGCCGCAACTCTCATCCGTCTCGTCAGTGTCCTCAACGTCTGTTGCTGAATAGAAAACAAACTCGTCGGCTGGCGCCGTCTTCGACAGTGAGCGCGCCGGTTGAATGAAAAACTTATCGGTGCCGGTGATGATGGCGCCTTCGAGACCGTTTTCGCCGAGCGACATTCTCGCCTGAGCGCGCGGGTCGTCTTTTACCGACGCTCTGAAAGTACTGACGGGAGCTCTCGGCAATGTGCGCGCCACGCCGTCGGCGCCGATTTCCTGTGCGGTGTAGTCTGAAGAACGAAGATCATGCGGACTAAACTCGAGATCGAAGTTTCCGTGCGAGGTTTTGAGAATCATCCGGCCGCGATTCTTGACCTGTGCCGCTGCCGCCTCGCGATCTAGCTTCATCACGTCGTAACGACGGAAGCGTTTCGTGAGCTCCGGATCCTGCGGTCCGTCCTGAACGGCCGCGCTGGTCACCGGCATCTCCGGAGCCTGGGCCAGCGGGCGAACGCCCTGGGCTTGAAGCGGTCCAGCAAACGTTACAAACGACGAGAGAAGCAGGG
This sequence comes from Pyrinomonadaceae bacterium, assembly GCA_036276375.1. Classification (GTDB taxonomy): domain Bacteria; phylum Acidobacteriota; class Blastocatellia; order Pyrinomonadales; family Pyrinomonadaceae; genus PSRF01. The sequence goes on from DASUOZ010000036.1 coordinate 658, forward strand.
CAACACTGAGCAGGCAGGCGATGAGCTTCATTGGTCTATTCACGGGATTACTCTAAAAACTTAAAGAAACCTGGGGAAAACCTCGGGGTTGTCGGTAGAACTCGCGTACAGTTTGCGAGGCGAAGTTTGGTCCGGCTGCCGGGAGCCGAGAATCTCTGAGGCAGGCTCACCGGTAGCGGTTGCCTGCCCGTCAAATATTAATCCGCGAGCGCCCGGAACGCACGCGCAGTTCAGGGCGCGCCAAAGCGGGAGCGATATTCCGGCGAAACAATGAAGGCCCGCACCATCTCCGCCGTGCGCCAGTCGTTGAAGGTGTTCAATTTGTTCAGCCAGTGGTTGTAACCGCCAGGATCGGGATCGCGTTGCAGATAGCCGAAGTATTGCATCTGCACAAAGGCGGCATTGAACAGGTTGTCGTAGAACACCTTGCCGTATCGCGTATTGAACTCCAGATGTCCCGCCTCGATCGTGTTGGTGCCGTCTACGATCTTGAACAGCACGCTGGCTCGCGATTCTCCGGTGTTCAGGCCATTGATCAGCGCCGAACGCTCTGCGCTCGTGGGCGCCACTCCCGTCGTCTGGAACAACCGGTCGACGTATTGCGTGTTGTTCAGACCATCGAAGATCGCCCGGAACTCCGCTCGCGTCACAAACGCATTAACAAACGCCTGCTTGTTCGCGTTGATGACGTTTGGCGCCAAAGCGTCGTTCACGACAATTCCCTGTCCCACAATGGCCGCGTCGCGCGTGAACTCGTCCGCAGGACCATTGCCGCCACCAAAGTGCGGCATGCGCCCCAACGACCCGCGATACACGCGCAGCACAAAGTAGCCCATGTTGGAAAACTCGGGTGATAAAAAGAACGCCGCGCTCGTATTGTCGCGCTTGCGGTCGACACACTTCTCTTCTGTTTCGCCAGGCAAGCGAAACGCCGGATTACTGCACTGCGTGATCTCACCGGTCCAGTGGTCCCAACCCGGCCCGTCAGGCTCGCGGCGCAGGAAGTCTTTGTACTGCCAACGCACAAACTCCCTCGCACCATCGATCGGATTTGGCGGTGGCGCCGTCGAAGTCACTGTGAAGTTAAGCGTCTTCGCCGTCGTGCCCGAGTTCTTGAAATTGAAGGTGTAATTGCCGTCCGCGATGGCTCCCAAATCCCAAATCTGCGCTGTGTTAGTGGTCGCTTGAGGCGACGTTCCGTTGAAGCGTTCGACTGTCGCGTCGGCGGTGAAAGTATTACCTGACCGGATGACGTTGCCCCAGTCATTTACGCGGAAACCCTCGTCGGGAAACGTCAGCTTCGCATAGATGTATGTGTGACCGTCACTCTGTTTCCAACTCTTCAGATCCACTTGCGGTCCGGTTAGCGTCACCGGCGCCCACGGAGCGCGCGGCGTGAAAGTTACTTCGCCGGCGTTCGTCAGGCTGATGTTGGTTTCTTCAGCGGTGTGCGACGGAATGAAGTAGCCGTCCTGATCGCCGCCGCCGATGCCCACGGTCGGATGTAAATTTGTATTGCCGCTGCCGTAACGCGTCTTGATCGTTCCGTCGGTGCGCAGTTCGATTTCAAAGTTGACCGCGACGCCGCCGGCGCAATCATCAAGAGCATCACTGAAATTGCACGGCTCGGCCTGCCAACGAAAGACGACTTGCGTCGGGCTGAGTTGTCTGAAGTAAACGCCGCCATCGGCTCGCGCCGCCTGGCTGGTGGTAAGGTCTTCCCAAAAGCCGGCGATCATCTGATAGCCGCCGAGTTCCTGTCGCGAGCCGGGCGGATCGTCGGCGTTGTCCGGGTTGAAAGGCTGTCCCGGGATTTGCCGGCGCACCGGCGGCGCCGATAAAAAGAGATTTCCATTCGTCGAGACGGTCACCTCAGTAAAGTTTGTGCCAAAGAAGGGAAACACGAAACCTGTCGGTAACAAGTGCTCGATGTAGCGATCGTCACCGGCAAACTCCAGCCGTTCTCCGCCCGCGGTGAGCGGCGCCGCCGCACCTACGCTCGCGATGTAGGGATCGCTTTCCAGCGTCGGAATCGTTACCGAAACGTTCACCGGCGTCCCTTCGTTGCCTTTGTTATCAAACTCGCGCAAACGGATAGTGCCCGCCGTGCGCCGGAAAGGAATCGTGACCTGCGTGGTCTGTGCGGTACCG
>DASUOZ010000037.1:0-3462 GCA_036276375.1 Pyrinomonadaceae bacterium
TCCTGCCAGGTCTGCCCGCCGTCGCGCGAGCGGAACAGGGCCGCGTCTTCAACACCGGCATAAACCGTATCGGCATTATCGAGTGAAGGCTCCAGGTGCCAAACTCTTTTGAACTCCCAGGGATGCGGAGTGCCGTCATAAAACTGGTGTGTGGTGAGCGGTTTGCCGGTGGTGTCCGACGTATCGTAGACAAACTTGTTGCTCTCACCCATGGGCATCCCTTCGGGAGTGGTGGTCGGCGCACCAGCGGGCGTGCCCGGTTGGAACCACGTCTTGCCGCCGTCGTCCGAACGTTGAATGATCTGGCCAAACCAGCCGCTGGTTTGCGACGCGTAAAGGCGGTTCGGGTCCACGGCGGAACCTTTCATATGGTAAATCTCCCAGCCGGCGAAGTGAGGGCCACTGACCTCCCATTTCTCACGTTTTCCGTCAGCAGTCAGAATGAATGCGCCCTTGCGGGTGCCTACGAGTACTCGTACGTTGCTCATCTTTTCGTTCCTCTTAGTAAGTTGCTGGCCAAAGTCCGACTCCTTAACCCATAGTCGAACGGCGCCGGGGAAAATCGACATCCTCGTCAGGAATTTTTTGCTGTATAACCTAACGAAAAATGGCTGAGCGAATCAATAAAGTAATGCTGGTGCTGGACCGTAATTACGGCGCGGAACTCTCTTCTGTTCCCACGGAGACTCACATTTGGCTCATTGAGAGTCCGGCGAATCGCGACGCGGCGGCGAGTTATCGCGCAGCTCAGGGGCCGCCAAATACGGAGAACAGTGTTACCACCTTCACAGCCGCGCCTGATGATTCGGGTGCGGAAACGTGTCTGAAGCTGCTGGACACGATCGATTTGCATCACGGCGTGTATTCCGCCGGCCCGCAGTATTCAGTGCTGGAGATTGTTGGCGCGCCGCTGAGCCGATCGGTGAGAGGCGCCATCGAGGCGTTGGGATTCAGCAGGTTTGAGTCAACGGCTGACGGATTCAGAGCGCTTCGCTGAACAACGACTCCAGCTCTTTCGACTCTCTCTCGACGGCGCGCCTCGCATCTTCGACCGCTTTCGCCGCCTGTTCCGCGTCGTCAGCAATGTTTTGCGCTCGTCGAGCTGCTTCTGCCGACGCGGCGGTGGCGTGCTTGAGTCGTTCCTCGGCTTCGCGTTTACGCTTCTCGGCTTCCTTCACTTCCGCGTTCGCTTTCTTGTGTGCTGATTCCAGAGTCTGAGCGCGAGTGCGCGCGGCAACCAGCGATCTTTTCGCGGCCTGTAAAGAAACCTTCGCAGCCGCAATGCGCACCTGACGCGTTTGCTCGAGGCGGCGTTTCTCTTCACGCTCACGCGCGGCTTTCTGCGGCGAAGTTGTCGTGGTGGCTGCTGAATTAGCGCGGGCGGCCGCTGTGTTCCCTTTCACTGATCCGCCTGCGGGAACAAACGAAGCGAGTAACTCGAATCCCGGTGGATCGACGTCGTGGCTCAACCGTCCGAGAGTTGGACCATCAGCCGGCGATGCATGCGCAGACACTGCCTCGAGCGTTGTCGTGATGCGACGGATCGTCTCCGGCGACGCATTGTGACCTGCCTCACCCAACAACGACTCGGCGAGCTGTGCCAGATGCGTCAGCGCTTCACGTCGCGCGTCGAGCGAGCCGCGCAGATCGGCAAGCTTCCCCGCGGCGCCGGAGGTTTGCGCCTTATGAAAGCGTTGGCCCGCGGCGAGCAATCTGTCGAACGCGCTGCGATAATTCCAGTAGAGTTGGTTAACGGTCCAGGCCGAGATCGAAGGCTTGACCAGCGTCTTCACGAGGCTTGCGTCGTCAGCACGCCCGCTTTGCTTCAACCGCCTGGCGAGCGCATTGCGCGCGTCCGTGAACTCCGCCAAGGGCAGTTTGAACAGATCATCAACCTCGTCCTTGAGCTTTCCGCTGTTTTTCACGACGCGCTAGTTTCTCACCGTTCTCGGGTTGCGCAAAACTGACCGAGAATCAATACTACGTTGACCCGCTATTACACTGATTCGGGAGGCAGGGAATGGTAACAGTAGGATTGCTCGTGCGGCTCGAGGCGAAAGCCGGCAAAGAAGCAGAGGTTGAGCAGTTTCTCAAAAGCGGCCTCGCACTAGTCCAGGCCGAGCCGGACACGACGGCGTGGTTCGCCATTCGCATGGGACCATCGACGTTTGGCATCTTCGACGCGTTTCCAGACGAGTCGGGGCGCCATGCGCATCTCACCGGCCGAGTTGCAGCGGCGCTAATGGCGAACGCTTCCGAACTGTTGGCCCAACCCCCGACGATCGAAAAGGTCGACGTGCTGGCTGCAAAGCCGTAGCGCCTACGGCAGGATGAGAGCGGGCCAATTGCGGGTCTCACTCTAACGCAATCCGTGCCGGTCAATGACGATCACATAATCATCATTGCGTGAGGGCGACAGTTTTTTGTGTCCCTCTGAAGGATAAAGTTCGATGGAGGGATGTAGCTGATTGAGCCAACTGAGCAAATCCTCTGGAGTGACGAGAGGAAACGCCATTGCTTCGCAGAACAAGTCGCAGTACGGGACGCGAGATCGGGGTGTCTTCTCTAAGTGCTCTATTACCTTTTCCCGGGCGCGATCACAATAGCGTTGATATAGCCGATACGTGTAGCTCGATAGAGGGCGATCCTGCCCAAAATCAAGTCGCGCCTGCCCCGTCTTCTGAATCAACTTATCCTGACGAACAACTTCCTGTACGTTGGCTGCTTTATTTTCTGCGGCTTTGAACACCTCCACTCCGCGCGGGTGATTTGTTGCATAGACCAAAAAATATCGTATGTTAGCTTCTGCGGGTTCAAGTATCACTGCCGAGGACACATACTGAAATCCACATAACATTTGTAAGCTTCGGCAATACTCCTTTACTGCCAGCTCTTCTCTTTCCTCAGGAGCCGCACTACGTAAATTCTCGAGCACACCGGGACGTCCAAAAAGATTGTTATAGCTCGCAGTTCGATCTTCTTCGTTAAGAAATCTGGTGATGTGTTTGGTCATTAAATTGATCAACACTTCACAACTTCTTGTCTTCAAGAAGGGTTGAAGCTGTTTCATTGGAATATCAGCCCATCCCATGGGATCGAGTAATACAAACTTAAAAGTTTGCGACCCGGTTGACCTAAGGAGGTGGTTTATACGGGGAATCCTTTCGACGAATTTGCCGGCGATAGCCGTAACCGACACGCCGGATCCATTAGCGGAGCGCGCGAAAGAATCGAGTTTCGCAAACGCCTCTTGTTTGCTTTCAACCAGGAAAGCGTAGGTCGAAAGGTCGACACCTCGGCTGTGTAGTAAGCCCAACTTACACTCGCGGAGAGTGTCGACAGCAAGGGCAAATGAAGAGTCTGCATGATTGGGATCTGTGGTTCCCCATGGGCCAGCAAAACCATCGATATACGCAACAGAGTTCCACTTCGTCCCAACTTTGTAGGCCCATTCGGGAAGAT
>DASUOZ010000038.1:0-3355 GCA_036276375.1 Pyrinomonadaceae bacterium
CACCAATAAGACGACGACTGATGACCATCATCCTGCTCACTTGTGGGGCGGTGTCGTTGCTGACGTGCGCATCCTTCTTTGCTTACGAATTTTACACTTTCAGGCAAGCGACGATTGCCAATCTTTCGACCGTGAGTTTGATAGTTGCGAATAACAGTACCGCTGCACTGACGTTTACTGATTCTGAAGACGCGACGGAAGTCCTCTCCGCGCTTCAGGCTGAGCCGCACATACGTGCAGCCGGACTCTACGACGAAAATGGCAAACTCTTCGCGCAATATCCGGCGAGCTCACCGGCGGAAGCGTTTCCCGCTGGTCCTGAATCCGACGGCTATCGCTTCAACGAAGGCTACCTGACCTCGTTTCAGCCGGTGGTCTACGAATCAAAACGACTCGGCACGCTTTATCTAAAGTCGGATCTCGATGCGATGTACGAACGACTGCGACTCTACGGCAGCATCGTCGCGATTGTGCTTGCAGCGTCTGCTTTACTTGCCTACGGATTGTCGCGTCGTTTTCAGGCACAGATTTCACAGCCAATTCTTGCTTTGACAAACACCGCGCGCGCCGTTGCCGAACGGCGAGACTATTCAGTCCGCGCGCCTGAAGTAGGAAAGGGCGAGTTCGTCGTACTGAGAGATGCGTTCAATAAAATGCTGGACCGTATTCACGAAGGCGACAGCGCCTTGCGCGAACGTGAAGAACAACTGCGCTGTCTCAACTCTGAGCTCGAGCAGCGGGTCCAGGAGCGGACACGCAAACTCCAGGACGCCAACAAGGAACTCGAGGCGTTTAGCTATTCCGTATCGCACGATCTTCGAGCGCCACTCCGCGCTATCGACGGTTTTTCACGAATATTGCTCGAGGACTACGCTCGCGGATTCGACGAAGAAGGTCGGCGTGTGCTCGACGTAATTCGTAGCAACACCCAAAACATGGGCCGCTTGATTGACGATCTGCTCGCGTTCTCTCGACTGAGCCGCAAACAACTGGAAGCGTCGCCGGTCAACATGAGTGAACTCGCGAGCGACGTATTTCAACAACTCAAGCCGGCGCTGGACCACCAGCAGATCCATTTCAACCTCGCGCCACTCCCGGATATTACGGGCGACCCCGCTCTCATTCGCCAGGTTTTTGTCAATCTGTTTTCAAATGCTTTGAAGTATTCGCAACCGCGCCCGCAGACAGTGATTGAGGTGAACGGCCGATGTCAGAACGGCGACTGCGTTTACTCGGTGAAAGACAACGGGGTTGGTTTTGACATGACCTATGCGCCAAAACTGTTCGGCGTTTTTCAAAGGCTACACAGCGTCGAAGAGTTTGAGGGTACCGGTGTGGGTCTGGCGATCGTGCAGCGCATTGTTCACCGGCACGGCGGGCGTGTCTGGGCGGAAGGCAAAGTGAATGAGGGCGCGACGTTTTACTTCAGTCTCCCAAAGGAGAAGGTACACCATGGAGAATTTGCAACAGTTGCATGAAGTCGAAGTGCTCCTGGTTGAAGACAACCCGAACGATGCCGAGCTAACGATGCGCGCGCTCAGGAAGCGCAACTTAGCGAACAAGTTATTTCACGCTAAAGACGGCGCGGAGGCATTGGACTTCGTATTCGCACAGGGCCCGTTCGTGCATCGGCGGGTCGAGAATGGTCCAAAGGTGGTACTGCTCGATTTGAAACTGCCGAAAGTTGACGGACTCGAAGTGCTTCGGCGGATCAAGTCGGATGAACGTACGAAGAAGATCCCCGTCGTGGTGATGACTTCTTCGCGCGAAGATAAGGATCTCGATACCTGCTACGAGAACGGCGTAAACGGATACGTGGTGAAGCCGGTTGAATTTGAAGATTTTTGCCGCGCCGTTGCCGAACTCGGCTTCTACTGGCTTTTATTGAACGAAACGCCCCGATAAGTTTCCTGACAAGGGGGAAATTATGAACGATGAAATTAAGATTCTCATAGTCGAAGATGTCGTCGCGGACGCGGAGTTGATCAAACGGGAGTTGAGCCGGGCCGGCATTCGTTTTACTGCTCGTTGTGTTGATACGAGGGACGGTTTCGCAACGGCGCTGCGTGACTTCGCGCCGGAAATTGTTTTGTCTGACTACAACCTGCCGCAGTTTAGTGGTCCGGACGCACTTCGGATGCTCAAACATGTGGGATGTTCGGCGCCGTTCATTCTCGTTACGGGTTCCTTGACCGAAGAAGTTGCAGTGGAGTGCATGAAGGAGGGCGCGGACGACTACATTTTGAAGACGAGCCTGACTCGGCTGCCGTCGGCGGTGCGCGGCGCCCTGGAAAAGGTCAAGACCATCGAGGAAAAAAGAAACGCCGAAGCGGCGTTGCGCAAGAGTGAGGAACAATATCGCCTGATTGCCGAGAACACCAGTGACCTGATATGCATGGTCGACAGTAACGGCAACCATACTTATTTAAGTCCATCGTATCGCGACGTCCTCGGCTACGCGCCGGAGTCGTTGCTGGGCCAGAACTGTCTCGCGTTAATTCATCCCGACGATCGCAGGAAAGCGGAGGCGGAAGCCTTGCGTTCGTCCTCACGTCAAAAGCCCGAGAGCATTGAAATAAGGGTGAAACACGCGAACGGTGATTGGAAACAGTTCGAGACGTTGGCTAACTGGACCTACGATTCGCAGGGTCAACGCCAATATGGCATCTTCGTTTCGCGGGACATCGCCGAGCGCAAACGTGCAGAACGCACGCTGCATGAGAGTGAAGAAAAGTTGCGTCAGAGTGAAGACCAACTCCGCATGTCCCAAAAGCTCGAAGCCGTGGGCCAATTAGCAGGTGGTGTGGCCCATGACTTCAACAATCTCTTAACGGTGATCAGTGGTTATAGTGAACTCGTACTAGGCCGTTTAGACGAAACCGACGACAGCCGGCCGAAGGTCGAAGAAATCAAGCGTGCGGCCCAAAGAGCCTCCACGTTGACGCGTCAGTTGCTGGCGTTTAGTCGGAAGCAGGTTCTTCAACCAAAGCTTTTCGACCTCAACCATCTCGTGAGTGACATGAGCAAGATGCTAAGGCGACTCATTGGCGAGAACATCGAGATGACAACCGTCATCGGCGAGCCTACTCCGATCAATGCGGATCCTGGCCAGCTCGAACAAGTGTTAATGAATCTCGTCGTTAATGCTCGTGACGCGATGCCGAACGGCGGCCGACTGACGATCGAAACTGCGCGAGTTGATATCGACGAAGCGTATGCAAGTACGCACTTGAGTGTTCAAGCAGGACCATACGTTATGCTGGCCGTAAGCGACACTGGCAGCGGCATAGACGCGGAAACTCGAAAACGTATTTTCGAACCCTTCTTCACGACTAAGGAACAAGGAAAGGGAACC
>DASUOZ010000039.1:0-7062 GCA_036276375.1 Pyrinomonadaceae bacterium
CTCAACCAGTTGCACGAACTCAAAAGTCAGTCGTCCGAACCGCAGGACGTACTTCCTCCCGAGTTCTCCACGCTAAAAGACGACGAACGTCATCGTGCGGCCGCGGCGATGCGCGAAGGCGCAAACCTCTACGTGATGAGAGCCGAATTTGAAATTAGTGATTTCGACGAGCGGTTTCGTCAACTGAAAGCGCGGTTAGAAAAAATTGCGGAGCTAATCTCAACGTCTGCGACGATGGCCGGCGACAAAATTATTTTCCAGGTCCTCTACGCATCTCGATCCGAAAAAATCGCCGTCCAAAGTGTCCTCCAGCAAGCTGTACGTGCGGGAAACGTGACGGCCGCCAAACTCGGCAAACAAGTGGCCTTTGTCGTAAAAGGTGAGGAGTTTTTAATGGATCGATCGGCGGCGGACGTTCTCGCCGATGCTTTGCTTCACCTGGTGCGCAACGCCCTCGACCACGGAATCGAGTCAAACGGCACAGTCGTCCTCGAAGCAACTACAACTCGCGACGATGCGGTGATTACCGTCAGCGACGACGGACGCGGCATCGCTCCGGAAAACCTGCCCCTGATTTTTCAACCCGACTTCTCAACCACAAAAAACGTCACGGAGTTTTCCGGACGCGGCGTCGGGCTTGATGCAGTAAAGACCGCAGTGGAACAGTTAGGCGGAAGCGTGAGCGTCACAAGCGAACCGCAAAGCGGATCTTCATTTAAGATCAAAATCCCCAATCGGTGATCACAATCCCACCACCTTGAATCACGATGCCCAATCCATCTTCGGATGCATAGTGTGCCACTTCGTCGCACGCTCAAACGCCAGCGCCACTCGCAAAGGCGACACTTCATCGTACACACCACCGGTGAACATGATCGCCGCCGGCAGATCGTTCACAAACCCGCACGGCGCCACCACTGCCGGATGACCCGTTAAATTCGTAACCAGCAAACTCGCGCTTCCCGGCGCGGGACTAACAAACACGTCCCACTGCGACATCAACTTCTCCATCTCCATCATCAACAACGTCCGGATGCGTTGTGCGCGCAAATACTCCACGGCCGGAATAAAACGCGAGGTGCGAAACGTGTTGGGCCAATCACCAGGCGACTGTCCCGACAATTCATTGACACGTCCATCGCGCGTGATGTCGTCAAACGCCGCCGCCGCTTCCGCCGTCAGAATGAAGCGCAACGATCCCGCCGGTATTTTGGGCAACTCGATCGGCGTCAACTTCGCGCCTGCTTTTTCCAACGCTTCGAGCGCGGTCTTATAAACCGCACGCCGCTGTTCCGCCTGTTGCCGCTGCTGCTCATTGGCCGGCTGAAAAGCCGTACCCTCGAATTCGTTCTTTAGATAACCAATTCGTAAGGTGCTAATGTTCGCATCGGCATTCCAGTTAAACGGCGCGTCGCCAACGGTAATGTCCTTGCCGTCAGGCCCGTAAATCGCGCTCAAAGCAGCGGCGCAGTCTTCCACGCCACGACAGATCGGGCCGATCTTGTCCATGGTCCAACTCAAACCCATCGCACCGTAACGACTGACACGCCCGTAAGTCGGGCGCAGTCCCGTGCAACCACAACGCGACGACGGTGAGACGATCGAACCCAACGTCTCGGTGCCGATCGAAAAACCGACGAGCCCCGCGGCGGTCGCCGAAGCCGCGCCTGCCGACGAACCACTCGACCCCGTTTGTGCTTCCTCCGGTTGCCACGGATTGCGTGTCACGCCCGCAAACCATCTAGCGCCCTGCGCCAACGCGCCCATTGACAACTTCGCCACCAGCACCGCGCCCGCTTCGTTCAACCGCTCAATCACCGTGGCGTCGTAGTCGATCATCTGATCGCGATAAGGCTCGGCGCCCCACGTGGTCTTGATTCCTTTGGTGGCAAACAGATCCTTTGCGCCCCAGGGAATGCCGTGCAGCGGTCCGCGATACTTGCCGCGTTTCAATTCCGCGTCCGCAGCCGCCGCTTGTTTCAACGCCAGTTCCTCTGTGAGCGTGACCACGCACAACAGCTTTGGGCCATAGCGTTTCAGCCGTCCCAAATACATGTTCGTCAACTGGGTCGACGAAACCCGCCGCGTCCGAATCAATTCAGCAAGCTGCGGCACGGTGGCAAACGCGAGATCTTCGACACTCTTAAACTGAAGCGGCTCGACCTTGCCGAAACGAAACTTGCCTCGCTGAACGTAGAGCTCCTTTTTCGCTCGCGCGGGATGAAAAGCAATCGCCGGTTCGGTGTCGAGCGGCACGGTCACCTTGCGAATCGCCTCGTACGAGTCGAGATTGCGATTAACGCCGCTGAGCGCCATTGCCTCCTGCGCGTCTGTGAGCTCGATGCCGATGAGCTTTTCGGCCTGGCGCATCATCTCTTTCGTGATGCGTGGCGCCGGCGTCGGCGACGGAGACGGCGTTGGTGTAGCGGCTGGTGACGGAGCCGGCGTTTGCGCCAATGCATCAAGAGGCATTCGCGACGCTGCCACACCCGCGATACCCAGGGCCGGAAGCACCTTCACGAACGTCCGCCGATCAACGCCCGTCTTATCCTTATTGATCGCTTTTTTGGTTTTCATGAAGTCTCTTTTCCAAAGTTGAGCCTGATTACTTTGGCCTTGCCAAAACGGTAGACCGTAACAATGAAAACGTTGTCGTACTCGGTATCGGGAATCCGAGAGAAGTTTTCGCCACTCAGCGCTGAAGCAATCGCCGGAACGGTGTCGTTGTGACCGGAAATGAAAACTATTTGCCCGCGCAGACTGGTTTGTATCCGTTTCACCAACTCATCGGGCTGCTTGGCATCCGTTAGAGTGATCGGGACACCAATGCGCTTCGACAGCGGTTCGACAGTCTGCTGCGTGCGCTTGTACTGCGTCGCATAAATGGCATTGATGCCCGCGTCTGCAAAGACGCGCGCGATCTCCTGTGCCCGCGCAAAGCCTTCCGGAGTCAAATCGGGGTCCTGATTGTTGGGGTCGTCGAGTACTTTCTCGGCGTGACGGACCAGAATCACCGTCGTGACCGGCCGCGAAAAGGTGGCGAAATAAGCAAACACCACCACCGCGCCCAACACGGCAAACAGCATTGCAAACACGGCGATTGTTCTGGTTCTCGTCTGCGGCTCGCGGATGTCTTCCATGTAAGAGCGGTAAAGTGCAAATGGATTCCGGAGATGATAGTCTATTCGTCAAACAAATACATAGAATTAAAGACAGGTAAGCAGAGTTGAGCCAGCAAAGCAGAACTGACTTGTCAGAAATGATCGCCGAGGAATTTGGCGCCAACGCCGAGTACGTGCAGGGACTGCTCGAACGTTTTCGCACCAATCCCGACCTCGTCGACGACTCCTGGCGGTCCTATTTCAACGAACTACTTGGCGACGGCGCAGGGACAGCTCCAACGGCCGTTCAGCCAACGCCGAACGGCGTCAAAACCGCGGTTGTCGAAACCGATGGCGACGCGCGGCCGAGGCGCACGGAGACAAGCGCAGCCGCAGCGCCTGCGCCCGAACGCAAACCCGTGGAAGCGCGTCTGCCCGAGGATGCGGAAGTTGTGCCCCTGCGCGGGCCTGCCGCGAAGATCGTGGAGAACATGGAGCGCAGCCTCACTGTTCCAACCGCGACTTCCGAAAGACGTATTCCGGTAAAGCTCCTCGATGAGAATCGCCGCCTTATAAACACATATCTCGCGGAGCACGATCGCGGTAAAGCGTCGTACACGCACCTGATCGCGTGGGCCCTGCTGCGCGCGCTCGATGCCTATCCGCAACTCAACGATGGCTTTCACGACGGCGAGAACGGCCCCGCACGTTTGAAACGGCCGAACGTGAATCTCGGCGTGGCCATTGACCTGACGAAGAAAGACGGCACCCGCACGTTGCTCGTGCCGAACGTCAAGAACGCAAACAGTCTTACCTTTTCCGAGTTTCTGACCGCGTACGACGACGTGGTGCAACGCGCGCGCGATGGGAAACTTCAGATCGCAGACTTTCAAGGCACGACGATCTCGCTGACAAACCCGGGAACGATCGGCACCGTCGCGTCGGTTCCGCGCTTGATGGAAGGACAGTCAGTGATTGTGGCGACGGGCGCGATTGAATATCCGGCGGAATACCAGGCGATGGCGGAGGAAGCGCTCTCGAAACTCGGCATCAGCAAAGCCATCTCGATCAGCAGCACGTACGATCACCGGATTATTCAGGGCGCCGAGTCGGGCGCGTTCCTCGGCCGCGTGCACGAGTTCTTGATCGGCAAGCACAACTTCTACGACGACATCTTCGCGAACCTCGGCATCCCGCATGCGCCGTTCCGCTGGAACGTCGATCGCAATCCGTTCTTCACGCAGGGCGATCCGGTTCTCGAGCAAAGCATCAAAGAGGCCCGCGTCATCGAGTTGATCAACGCGTATCGGGTTCGCGGCCACCTGATCGCCGATACCGATCCGCTGCACGCATTGCCGCGGCTCTATCATCCGGAGCTCGACATCGAGACCTACGGCCTGACCATTTGGGATCTCGACCGCGTGTTCACGACCGACGGCCTGGCAAACAAACAGGCGTCGACGTTGCGCGAGATTCTCGACGTGCTGCAACGCGCTTATTGCGGCAAAGTCGGTATCGAGTATCGACACATTCAGAGCAAGGAAGAGAAGACCTGGATTCGCGATCAGATCCGGCGTGAGTTTGTTCAGCCTGAACCGTTGCCGGCGGAAGTGAAAAAGCGTCTGCTTTGGAAACTGATCTCGGCCGAACAGTTCGAACGTTTTCTGCACACGAAGTACCTGGGCCAGAAACGATTCTCATTGGAAGGCTGCGAAACCGTTATTCCGGTCCTCGACAAGCTGATCGACGGCGCGGGCGAACGCGGCGTCGAGCAGATTACTTTCGGCATGGCCCATCGCGGCCGTTTGAACGTGCTCGCGAACGTGATCGGAAACTTGTGCGAGCGCATCTTTGCGGCGTTTGAAGGCTCCGTGCATCCGGAGTTTCCCGCGGACGAAGGCGACGTGAAATACCATCAGGGCGCGACTGGCGAGCGCACCCTGGCAGATGGACGCAAGGTTCATTTGACGCTTTCGCCAAACCCGAGCCACCTCGAAGCAGTCGATCCCGTCGTCGAGGGCATGGTCCGCGCGAAGCAGGATGAATTCATGGGCGAACGCGGCGCCACGCGTGATCAAGTGATGGATCAGGCGCTGCCCGTGCTGCTGCACGGCGATGCTGCGTTTGCGGGCCAGGGCATCGTGATGGAAACGCTGAACCTCGCGGGCCTCAAAGGCTACCGCACCGGCGGCACGATCCACATCATCATCAACAATCAAATCGGATTCACGACTTCGCCGGAAGCCGGACGTTCCACGATCTATTCGACCGACGTCGCGCGAATGACGCAGTTGCCGATCTTTCACGTCAACGGCGACGATCCCGAAGCGGCGTATCGGGTGCTGCAAGTCGCTTTGAACTACAGGCAGGAGTTCAACAAAGACGTGGTGCTGGACCTGATCGGTTTCCGCCGTCTCGGTCACAACGAAACTGACGAACCCAGCTACACGCAGCCGCTGATGTATGCGCGCGTGAAAGCGCATCCCGGTGTGCGCACGCTTTACGCGAAACGGTTGATTAAAGAAGGCGTCGTTACCGAGGAGGAAGTCAAAGACCTCATCGACGAACGCATGCGCCGCTATGAACACGCGCTGGCGAATGCGAAGCAAAAGGTCGCGACCGAATCGGCGCAAACCTCGGCACCCGTCGAGGACCTCGACGGTTCGGATATCGTGCCAACGGGCGTCGCCGCCGAAACGATCAGAAGCATCGCGCACAAAGTCGCCGTCGTGCCGGAAGGTTTCAACGTGAATCCGAAGATGGTGGGCCAGCTTGCGCGTCGCGCAAAGATGGGCGACGGCTCAATGCCGCTCGATTGGGGTTTTGCCGAGTCGGTCGCGTTTGGCTCACTCGTGCTCGAAGGAACGCGCGTGCGTTTGAGCGGGCAGGATTCGGGCCGCGGGACGTTCAGTCAGCGGCACGCAGTGCTCTACGACACGCAGACTGGGAAGACGTGGGCGCCACTCGCGGAGTTGCGCTCCGAAACGAATCCGGCGGCGCGGTTTGATGTGTTTGACAGTTCGTTGTCAGAACAGGGCGTGCTCGGGTTTGAGTACGGCTATTCAGTCGAATACAAAGATGCGCTCGTTTTGTGGGAGGCGCAGTTTGGTGATTTTGGCAACGGCGCGCAGACGATCATCGATCAGTACATCGCGGCCTCGGAAGATAAGTGGAAACAAACGTCGCGACTCGTGATGTTGCTGCCGCACGGTTATGAAGGACAGGGGCCGGAACATTCGAGTGCGCGACTCGAGCGTTACCTTCAGTTGTGTGCCGAAAACAATCTTCAGGTCTGTTATCCGACGACGCCCGCGCAGTATTTCCACTTGCTGCGGCGACAGGTGCGGCCTGGATTCGAGCGGCCGTTGGTGATAATGACGCCGAAGAGTCTGCTGCGTTTGCCGGCGGCGGCTTCGCGCATTGAGGATCTTGCGGGCGGAGGATTTCAACCTGTTATTGACGACGCCGAGATCACGGATGCTGCGAGCGTACGCAAGGTCGTGTTGTGTAGCGGCAAGGTTTACTACGACCTGATCGAGGCGCGAAAACAGAGTGGCGAACTGCGGGTGGCGATCGTGCGGCTGGAACAGTTCTATCCGTTTCCGCTCCGGGGATTGCATGAGATCGTCGCGAAGTATACAGGCGCGACGCAGTTTGCCTGGGTGCAGGAAGAGCCGCACAACATGGGCGGTTGGACGTTTGTGCGCGACCGTTTGCAGGATCTGCTTGGTGAGGCGGAGTTGCGGTACATCGGGCGGTCGGCGTCGGCAAGCCCGGCGACGGGGTCGTACAGCGTGCACCAGAAAGAACAGGGGGAAATAGTTTCGCAAGCGTTGGCTCTCTATCCATAGATTACGCAGACTCTATAAAACAATCTGTGTAATCTGTGGATGGTTCACACGGTCTTTGCCTCACAAAGTACTTGACACCGAATACAAAACCCGCCTACCATGCGTAGGTC
>DASUOZ010000040.1:0-8900 GCA_036276375.1 Pyrinomonadaceae bacterium
CAGACGGACCAAACGGTCCAGAACGTCAACTGGGCTTACGAGCTGGGCCAGGGAATGGCGCCGCACTCGATCGGCGCTTACTGCAACTACATCGATCCGCTACTGCACGACTGGCCGCAGGAGTTCTACGGCGATAACTACGCCAGGCTCGTCAAGATTAAGAAGGCGGTCGATCCCGATAACCACTTCCGCTTCCAACAAGCCATCGGATCTCCGTTCAATCCCGACGGCGACTCCCCACCAAACCTTGCGCCGCTGTATCGCACGTTCATCGTTTGAACGAAATGGAGGAAAGATGAAGAAAATCGCAACCATCATATTGCTCACCGTCGTCGCGGTGGCAGTAGTTGTCATGACTCCGGCAACAACAACGATGGCGCCCGTTGCCGAACCCGCGATCGTTCTGAGTCCCGTCATCCCGGGTGACGCGCAGTTTGGAGCATTGCCACCCAACGCGACGAACGAGCAGAAGCTGTTGGCCATCCAGGGCGACTTCGACATCTATTCATGGAACACCTTCATCGCGCTCAACTGGCCGCCCGGACCGGACGGCAAGGGCGATCCAAAAAAGACGATCGGCCAGAACGGCGATAACAACACTGTGTGGGAACAATATCGCAATGTCGCCAACATCTTTCTACCCGGCGGCGCCAAACCTTCCTACAACGGACCGGTGAGCGTGCCCACGCAGTGCAAGGCCAGCTACAAACCCGGAATGAAGATCGTCAGCCAGGTCGGCAAGACGCCGACCGTGCTGACTGAGTTCAGCCAACCCTTCAACACCGGACCGCTGATCGATCAGAACGGCAACTACACGCGCTACGAAATCCTCGTGAATAAACCGATGTTCGACTACATCCTTCAGAACACGCTGTACTCAAAAGCGGGACAGAAGGTGTTTTCTGGAGCGGTGAAGTTTCCTTGCGGCGTTCTCAACGGTCCCGAAGGCGCGATCATGGTTAAGGCCGCGTGGAAGGTGATCGACCCCGCCGACAAAGCCCGCTTCCACACTCAGACCGTGCTCGTTTACAACCCGGCTTCGCAAAACCCGAAGTACCCGGCGTCGTGCAGCACGAAGCTGATGGGACTAGTAGGTTTCCATGTCGGCCATAAGACCAACTCCGCCTCGCAGTGGCTCTGGTCCACCTTCGAGCACGTCGACAACGCACCGGCTGAAGCCGACGTGGCGAGCGGAAAACTGAAAGCGAAGTACAACTACTACAACCCGCAATGCAGTGCCGCAAACTGCCCGCCGAATCAGGTGCCGCCACGGCCGTGGGACCCGACGAAAGTCAGTTCATTCCACAGTCAGGTCGTGCGCATGAATATGTTTAAGGGCAACGAGTTTGCTTTCACGAGTGCGGCGCAACGCAATGCGGACGCGTTGAAGCTTCTTCTCGGCGTGTCTTCCAGCTCCGTCTGGCAGAACTACGAGTTGATTAGCACCATGTGGCCCACCAACACGGGACAGTGCCAGGCGAGCGCGGGCGATCCACTCGGAACACCGGCGCCCACCTTCCTGGCCAACACCACGCTCGAGACTTATATCCAGGGCATGGTTCCGAATGTCTCGTCAAACTGCATCGAGTGTCACAACAACGCGACGATGACCACGCCGGTGGCGTCCGATTTCACCTACGTGCTGCAACGAGCGCAGTAAGAAAGAAGAGAGACGATTATGACTACCACTCCATCAACCCCCGGTGGTGCTTCGGTACCGCCTCCGGAACCGTCAGAATCCGTCGTGCAGGATTTCGCCAACTTGTCGGCCGCACTGACGGGATTTCAGCCGAGCTTCATCAGACCGTTTCTCGATCCCGTGAATCTCTCCGGCACGTTCTATCAGTTCGCCGTCGCGCAGGTCGGCCAGACAATGATGGACGCGCTGATGAGCGCGTTCGATGCTCTCAGCAACCAGCAGCCGGCGTTGTCTCCACAGCAAATTGCCGACACGCTGCTCGAAGTATCGAGCCCGACTCCTTCGGCTCAGGCCCAACTCTGCCAGGCCATCATCGCGATGTGGTATTTGGGATCGTGGTATCCGCCACCGTTTCAGACCGGCGGGTTACATCAGGTCATCTCTTCGCAGGCGTACACAAAGAGTTTGGTTTGGAACATCGCGCAGGCGCACCCGATGGGATTCAGTGCTTTCACGTTCGGCTACTGGAGCCAGACTCCGGGATCGCTGGAAACCTTCGGCGTCAACACTGGCAACGGAGGTGGACAATGAGCAACGGTGCTGCTCCGCAATACGACGTCGTCATCGTCGGCGCCGGCGTCTCCGGCAATCTCATCGCGAAACAACTCGGGCTCGCCGGTAAGAAAGTACTGATCCTCGAGGCGGGACTTCCCGTGCCCGACAGCCGCGAGGAGTACATGAATAACTTCTATCTCGCGCTCGCGAAAACGCCTGAGTCGCCGTATCCGGCGCTCGCCGGTCGCACCGGAACTAAAGAAAATCCCGTGGGCAAGCTTCCCGATCCCGCGACGCTGCCCACGCCGCGGGCGACTGTCCTCGGCCTCGGTGGCCCACCTGATGTCAGCTATCTCGTGCAGGCGCAACCGTGGACCGGCACGCATCCTGATTCACCGGCGCCACCGCAGAACCCGCCGGTCCAACCCGACGGCGGCGTGCGCGGCTTACAGTTCTCCAGCACTTTCGAACGCAACGGCGGCGGTACGTCGTGGCACTGGCTGGGCACTTCGCTACGCGAGCTCGAAAACGACATCCGCATGTACACGAAGTATCAGCACGCCGTTGATTGGCCCGTTACATATGAAGAGATGCAGCCGTTGTGGGCGCGCGCGGAAAAGGAGATCGGCGTCGCCGCGAGTGTGGTCCAACAGGAGCCGCTCGAAGTCGTCGGTCTTGAGTATCCGGCGGGCTATGAGTATCCCATGCAACCTATCCCCACCAGCCTCGTCGATCAGGCAATCAGTCAGGCCGTTTCGGGTCTACAAGTACCGGGCACGCTGCCGGACACGCCCGGTGGTTCGGATCCGCAGCTGTACGACGTGTTCGTCACGCCGACGCCGGCGGGACGCAACTCCGAGCCTTACGACGATCGGCGCGTTTGTGCCGGTAACACAAACTGCATTCCGATCTGTCCGATCCAGGCGAAGTGGGATCCGACCGTGACGCTCGGCAAAGCGCTCGACACCGGCAACGTGACCGTGAGCTATCAGTCGGTGGCTTACAACGTCGGCACCACCGCCGACGGCAAAACAGCCACGCAAATCGATTACTACGTGTGGTCGCGAGACGAGCAGGGTAATCTGCACAAGGAGTCGCACTCAGTCACCGCGAAAATCTACGTTCTCGCCTGCCATGCGATCGAGAATGCGAAGCTGCTGTTGCTGTCAAACAACTGGAACGGCATTGCCAACACAAGCCAGCAGGTCGGACGCAACCTGATGGACCATCCGCTATATCTCACCTGGGCGCTCGCGCCGCAGCCGCTCTGGGGCTATCGGGGACCGCTCGCCACGGCGGGCATCGAGTCGTTGCGCGATGGTGAGTTTCGCAAGTACCGCGCGTCGTTTCGCATGGAGATCGGAAACGAAGGTTGGAACTTCGCGACCGGCGATCCTTACACCACGGCTCTCGACTATATCAACGGAACGAACAACTCCGCCCTGAATCCCACCAATCAACGGCTCGGCGGCACGGCACTCGCGCTGAAACTCAACAACCTGTTCACGCGACAGTTTCGCATCGCCTGTATGTTCGATCAGTCGCCGCTACAGCAGAACTTTGTGGAGCTCGACGTTGACCGCGAAACGCACCAGCCAAACAACATTGACGGTCTGGGCATTCCGCGCCCGAGGGTCGAGTATGGCTTTGATCCGTACACGATGGAGGGCTTTCGCATGGCGGCGTATGTCTGCACAAAGATCTACGAGCAGATGGGCGCGCAGGAGTTTACGAAAAACGGCGTGGGCGGCACGGGCGACTTCACGTATCGCGGTGTGAACTATCACTACTACGGCGCGGGCCACGTGGTCGGGACGCATCGCATGGGTCCAGACGGTGGATCGTCCGTTGTCGATGCGAGTCAACGGTCGCACGACATTCCAAACTTGTGGGTGGTCGGCAGCGGCAGTTTTCCGACTGTGTGCACCGCAAACCCGACACTGACGCTGACGGCGCTGGCCTTCAAATCGGCAGACAGCATCATCGCAGCGCTTAACTCGTAACCGATCTTTCAGGAGAAACGAACTTCCATGTATATCATCGACGCGTTCTGGTCCATCATCCCCGGCAACGAAGCAAAAGCCTACGCGGCGCTCGGCGCACTCGCCGCGCAGGTTGAGCAGGAAGAGCCCGACACCTGGATGTATCTGATCCACACGCCGAATCTCGATCCGGGCGTCAACACGTTTCCGATGCCGGGACCGCAGCAGGTGGCCTTCGTTGAGGGCTTCAAGGATCGCGACGCCTATCAACGCCACGCCGCCTCGCCGATCCTGAAAGAGTTCTTCGCGAAGAACGGCGCGTACTTTCTCAACATGTACGGACCAACCGTACCCTTCATGATGATCCAGCCGTTGGAGATGATCGACGGCTTCATCCGTCCCGGAGCCGACGTGATGACAGCGTGGCAGGTCGAAGCGCGTTGGGTGATGAAACCGGGTAACCGCGAGAAAGTGAAAGCCGCCCTCAAAGATTACGTCTACAACGTGCGGACGCAGGAGCCGGAGACATTGATGTACACGGTTAGTGTTGTCGACGAGGGCGGGCAGTCGATGGCGCGTCCGCCGTCACAAGTCGATGCGTTGGTCTACAACTCGTCGTGGACCAATCAGCAAGCCTTCTTCGATCACGGCAGTGGCTCCGTCTATCAGGACTTCCTCAAAGAGCACGGTCATCTCTTCGTCCAGGCGGGCACGGACTCGACTACGCAGCCCTACATGACCACCTCAGTGCTGAAACGATTCGCAGGGTTCTTCCGGAAAGAAGCGTTCACGGGGTGACGAGTTGGGGGCTCCATCGGAGCTCCCGCAACTCTCGATAACTGAGTCTATTCAAGGCAACGCACGAGCTCGGACCTACCTTTCGTCGCGAAGCTGATTTCCAGCAGTTGCTTCGTGAGCGTAGGGTTGCAAGTCGATGCCTGAAATTTCACGGCCAACCACTCACTTGCTTCTTTATCTGCCAGAAGTCCATAGGCCCGCGAAAAGCCGACCACCAGATCTTGGAAGTGGTCTCTGGTCCGATAATCCAGTTTTCCTTGACCTTCGTCGTAACTAAATATCGCTGTATTCGCATCATAAGTTGCAGTGCGAACAACGGACGGGTCCATGTGATAGATACGCTCGATGGATTCTGCGTACTTGTCCAAAAGGTACTCGATCTCGTCCTTATCTCCTTTGAGATACTCCTCATAATCGTCCCAATTGTTCAGAAGAGTATTTAAGAACTTTACATCCCTGGGCTCGTCGAAATTACCCTCGTTGGAAACCGCCGTACCTAACAAAGCAGACACTTCTCTTACCATGTTTTTCGTCGGACTGTTCGTATCTTCCTGTAACCCACTAAACTTATTCGAAATACAGGTCTCTAAATCGCTCAAGAGGAAAACTACTTTCGAGATCGTTAGTTCCTTGTCTCTGGAAAACTGAAGCAGTTGTTCAACGTCGGAACGGATTTGATCTTGAAGTTTAGTTTGATGTTCTCTGTCCAATGCAACGCGGTATTTCTCCTGTTCAAAGATCAGTTGCTGATTCAACGCTTGTTGCTGTTTTTGGAACTGGTAAATGCCGAAGAGAAATCCCGATACGGCAATGACTATTGATAACAGATTCGTAAATGGCCCAATTCGATCCGTCCACCTGCTTTTGTTCAATTGGGCGATTTCGAGCTGGAGCTTTTCTAGTTGTGCAAGGGCGATGGCTTCAGGAACATTTTTAAGTTCAGACATTGGGGGGCTCCCGGCGATGCGGACGTTAATCATCAGAGAAAGGCTCGTTAGGTGAGATCAGATTTAGCCGGTTGAGGCTTCAAGTGCCGAGGGTGCGACGGCTCGCGAGTTAGTCGAAAAAACGGGCGGAGACTATTACGGTTCCGAACAGAAGTCAACAACAAATTGTCCGTTTTCGGGAACCACTCGAGCAGCGCCGCGTGTCACAAGCAACGTGCTCGAAGGGAGAACGAATCGATGCAAAGCCGACCGTGGTTGACGCTGATTCTCGTGATGGTGATTGCGTTCTTGTGCCTGGCAGGCTGGAAGAGTCGCGCGAACAACTCTGCGAATATAAGATGGGAGTACAGAGTGATTTCGATTTACGGACCCTCTGTTACCAACCCGCCACCTGACACCAACCAGTTAGATAACGAAGGGGTGCAGGGATGGGAGCTGATAACCATTCGCGCGGGAGAGTTCCCGCAGCAGGGTTCCAAGCAGATTAGAACGGATTACTACTTCAAACGCAGCAAGTGAAGAGGGCGTTGCGATGCGCAAGACTCTCCTCGTAACTCTATTGCTAATCGTCACCTGTCCGTGGGCCCACGCGGGTGCGCCGGCGAACACCCCAAGCATAGGCGGACTGCAACTGGTTGCGCAGTTTCCCGCAGAGTTGCCGCAACGACTCTCCGGTTTCGCTTACGACGGCGAGAAGTTCTGGGCCACTGTCTATCACGGCCGCGGCCGTTACGCGACGCTCGACCCTTCGACACTGCTCTGGACCATCAACAACGATGCCGAGCAACACAGAACAATCAGTGACGTGTCCGGCTTGTTTCAGAGTCCTGCTGCGCTGTGCTTCATCAATCGCGAGTTGTGGGTTGCGGGCTCGTATGGTCAATCGTTTGGGTCGATCGACACGCAAGACTGGAAGATTCAACGTGTCTTTAAAGGAAAACAACGCGAAGACCCGAAAAGCCAGGCCTACGCAAGCATGGCCTTTGACGGTCGTCACTTGTGGATCGCCTGGCATTGGCTCAGATACGAACTCCCAACCTCGCAAACACAACTGCTATTGAAAATCGAACCTGAGACCGGAAAAGTAGTGGCCGAGTATCCTGTTCCGGCCGGCACTCGAATCGACCTGACGCACGGCTTGACGTGGGACGGATCGATGCTGTGGCACGCGAAGGACAATCGTCTTTCAGCAATCGACCCTGCGACGGGTCAAGTGGTCGCCGGATACCTATTGCCTCAGATCAAACGACCAAGCGGACTCGCATGGGACGGTTACGCGTTGTGGATCGCGGAGTTTGACGGCAAAATCTGGCGTCTGCCGGTCTTCGCCAACCCTTAACGCGGAAAACTCGAAAAGCCTCAAGCGGCACTCAATTCAGATCGTCGTCCTTGAAGTACTTCGTGCCTTTGCCAGTCAACTCGAGTGCGAGGCCCTTGTCCGTCAACTGGTACATCCAAACGCCGGGTGAGACCGAGACTGCGCCCTGAAGTGCTCCGCCGCCATCGCCGCTTTTAGCAGCCGCGGTCGTTTGTCCACCAAACTCCCAACCGCTGTTGATGAACTTCTCGAGCGCATCTCCATTCTCAAATACAAAGATCGTACTGAATTTCTTTACGCCCATTCCCAAGCCGGCCTGAATCTCCCGCATCCTCATGTAGGTGACTTTCTGCGTTCCGTTATCGACCGCGATGCCGCTTCCCCTCCCCGCGCCGGCAACCAGAATCTTGGCGCCGCCGCTATTGAAGACTGCGTATCCCGCAGCTTTCTTGATCGCCGCTTGCGCAGACGGCTTCGCTTTGTACAAACGTTGCAGCGTCTCGTTGGCTTTCTTGCGCGCTTTAGCCTGTTTCTCTGCTTTCGACTCGGCGAGCACTGTAAACGCGCTCAGCAGCATCAAGCCAAACGCGACTGCGAATTTAGTTCGGGTCATCACACACCTCTCCCATGCTTTTGCACAGCAATCTAGCAGCCGGGTTGACGGAGAGTACCTGACAAAAATGCTAGGTATGAGGCGGACCCTGTCAATTTTGCGAGTAGCTAACTCAAATGCGAGACCTTACTGGTTGTAGGATGAAGCCGGCGAAGCAGCCAGAGTCGATCACGAAGGACCAGCCAGCACCGGGTTTATGGGACACGTTGATCCGCATCGGGCTGATCGGCGCATTAGCAGTGCTGTGCTTCCGCGTCTTCTCGCCGTTTCTGAGTTTGACGGTTTCTTCCATCATCCTCGCGATTGCGATTTACCCGTTGCACCAGCGGCTTGCCCGCCGGATCGGCGGCAGGCAAGGATTGGCATCGACGATCCTGTTGATAGTCGGCATCGGTTTGCTCGTAATCCCGACGTGGACGCTGATGAATTCGTTCGCGGATTCGGTTCGTGGTTTTGTGAGCGCCGCGCAGGAGAACACGCTGCGCATCCCACCGCCTTCGGAGAACGTACGGAACTGGCCGATTGTCGGCAAAGATGTCTACGACGTCTGGTCAAAAGCGGTCGCCGATCTCCCCGGATTTCTCGAAAGCATGCAGCCGAAGATGAGTGACCTCGCTCGTGACGCGTTTTCGATAGTCGCGAGCATCGCGCGCAGCATGTTGTTGCTTTTAGCCGCATTCGTTGTCGCAAACATCATTATGGCGTATGGCGAAACAGCGGGTCGCAACGGCCGGTTGATCTTCACGCGTTTGGCCGGCCCGACCAGAGGCCAGACGCTGGCGGACCTCGGCCTTTCAACTATTCGAGCTGTCGCACTCGGCGTCGTCGGCGTTGCCGCCATTCAGGCGTTACTGATTGGTTTGGCATTAATGATCGCCGGCATTCCCGTGGCGGGCGTGTTGGCGATCGTTGCGCTCGTACTCGGTATTGCCCAGGTTCCGGCGCTGATCATCACGCTGCCGGTCATCATTTACATCTGGGCCGGTGGTGATTACAGCACCGGCGCCGCGGTTGCACATACGGTTATCCTGCTGCTGACCAGTCTGGC
>DASUOZ010000041.1:0-2902 GCA_036276375.1 Pyrinomonadaceae bacterium
CGTGTCGATATAGTGGCCGCGGTCTCCGCTGTCAAGGAAAATCTGTGGCTTGACACGGTTCCATGCGCTCACTAGTCTTTCGGCACCACATATGAAGAACGAACTCATCGGTCAAATCACAAACAAACAGGTGCAGATTGGAGTTATCGGTCTCGGTTACGTCGGCCTCCCTTTAGTCGTGGAGTTTGCGGGCAAGGGGTTCAAGGCGGTCGGCTTTGAGGTTGACGAGGCCAAGGCGACACAAATCCAAAGGGGCGAGTCGTACATCGGCGACGTGCCTTCAGCGCGCGTGACTGAATTGGTCAAAGCAGGACGTCTGTACGCGACGACCGACTTCGATCACCTCGCGGAGTGCGACGCGATCATCATCTGCGTGCCGACGCCGCTCAGAAAGACGAAAGAACCCGACGTTTCCTACATCCTCGCTGCCGCTGAAGAGATCCGGAAACGTCTCCGCCGCGGACAACTAATCATTCTCGAGTCGACGACGTATCCGGGAACGACCGATGAAGTGTTGCTGCCGATGTTTGAAGAGACAGGTTTGCAGTTGGACCAGGATTTTCTGCTCGCGTTCTCGCCTGAGCGTGTTGACCCGGGCAATCCACAGTTTTTGACGCACAACATTCCGAAGGTTGTGGGCGGTGTGACTGAGGATTCCACCGCAGCGGCGGCGCATTTGTACTCGCAGATCGTGCGGGACGTTCATGCGGTGACCTCGGCGCGCGTGGCCGAGGCGGCGAAGCTTTTGGAAAACACCTTTCGCGCGGTGAACATCGGCATGGCGAACGAGATGGCCCGGCTTTGTTATGCGCTGAACATCGACACCTGGGAAGTGATTCGCGCGGCTGCGACGAAGCCGTTTGGTTTTATGGCGTTTTATCCGGGGCCGGGAATCGGCGGGCATTGCATCCCGCTCGACCCGCATTACCTATCGTGGAAAGCGCGGCAACACGGTTTCGACTCGCGCTTCATTAGTCTCGCTGAGGAAGTGAATTCGCGGATGCCGGAGCACGTGGTCCAGTTGGTTTCGGATGGGTTGAACGACGTGCGCAAGCCGATGAACGGCTCGAACGTTTTGCTGTTGGGAGTGGCTTATAAAAAAGATGTGAACGACGTGCGTGAGAGTCCGGCGTTGTCGATCATCGATCGGTTGCGGGCGAAAGGCGCGAACGTGAGTTATCACGATCCGTTTGTGAGTGAGGTGCGCTTTGACGATGCGCACACGGAGGCGAACGGTGAGCCGCTGGCTTCTGTCTCGTTGACTGAAGAGGTGTTGAAAGCCGCGGATTGCGTGATCATCGTGACGGACCACAGCGACATCGACTACCAGCGCGTCTGCCGGCTGGCGTCGCTGATCGTCGACACGCGCAACGCGCTGAACGGCGAAGTGCGCCGCGATAGCAGAGCGCGGATCATAAGGTTGTAAGTAAGTCCGTCCACAGATTACGCAGAGAATCTGTGGAATCTGTGGATGGCTTTCGACGGCAATCCCATGCTCAAAGTGATAAACGTCGTCGGGGCGCGGCCGAACTTCATGAAGGTGGCGCCGATTGTCGCCGCGATGAAACGGCGCTCGGCCACGTTTCAGCCGCTCGTGGTCCATACCGGCCAACATTACGACGCGGCCATGTCTGACTCGTTCTTCCGCGACCTCGAACTGCCCAAACCCGACACTCACCTCGGCGTTGGCTCGGCTTCACACGCGGCGCAAACGGCGGCGGTGATGGAACGCTTCGAACCTGTTGTGCTACGCGAAAAACCGGATTGGGTGCTCGTTGTCGGCGACGTAAATTCGACACTCGCCTGTGCGCTCGTTTGCGTGAAGCTCGGGATCCGGGTGGCGCATGTCGAAGCGGGTTTGCGCAGCCGCGATCGCACGATGCCAGAGGAGATTAATCGGATATTGACGGATCAAATCGCGGATTTGCTGTTGACGCCGTCGGAAGACGCCGGCGCGAACCTTCGGGCGGAGGGCATTCCGGCGGAACGAATACGTTTTGTCGGCAACGTCATGATTGATTCGCTCCTGCAAAACCTCGAGCGCGCGCGACAGTCGCGAGCCAGGATGGAGCTCGGTGTTGCCGATGCGGATTATGCGGTGTTGACGTTGCACCGCCCTGCGAATGTCGATGAACGCGAGACGTTCGCCCGCATACTCACGGCGCTCGAATCGATTGCGCAAAGGCTGCCGGTCATTTTTCCTGTGCATCCGCGAACGAGAAAGACGATCGCCGAGCTTGGCCTGAGCGAGCGCGTCGCCGCGATCGGTAATCTGCGCCTGGTGGATCCGCTGGGTTACCTTGATTTCCTGAGTCTCTACAGCGGCGCGCGTCTGGTGTTGACCGATTCGGGCGGCATTCAGGAAGAGACGACCGCGCTCGGCATTCCCTGTTTAACCTTGCGTGAAAACACCGAACGGCCAATCACGGTCGAACTAGGCACGAACGTCGTCGTCGGCACCGACACCACGCGAATTATCAACGCCGCCACCGCCGCGCTGAACGGCTCAGCTAAAAAAACCGCGCGCCAGCCTCCGCTTTGGGACGGACGCACTACCGAGCGCATCCTCGACGTCCTCGAAGAAGTCTCACTTCGCTCGTAACTCTGATGGCCCTCGTCAGAAAACTAAAGCGTGCTCTTCGCGGCGAAGTGAAACTGACGACTGCCGCACGCGAAGCAATCCGGCGCAGCCGCGTGGCGGCATCCAGTCGTCGCGAGCGCGCGAACCTGGATAAAAATTTCCCTCTATCCCTCGCACCGGCATTCGAAAGGATGGGCGCCCCTGAACTCTTAACGCACTTCCGCGAGCGAACTCCGCTCCTCTTTTCAATTCGTCAAAATCCCTCTTCGCTCACAAGCGTTAGCGAGTCCGAGGAAATCGAGTGGCGCCGCGACCCTTTCT
>DASUOZ010000042.1:0-20629 GCA_036276375.1 Pyrinomonadaceae bacterium
GCGAATGCACCGTCGTCAGAGAGCCGGACGATGCTGATTACGTCGTCATGATATCCCGCCACGATGTGGTTTTTCGTCCGAAGCTCGCCGAGAAAAAATTCGTTGTTATTAGGGTCGACGGTGAGAAGCTGATCGCAAAGGGATCAGTTCGCCGAATGAGTAACATAGCTTCCGATTCTTGTACGGCAATACTCAAACATTCCAAGCAAACTCCCGCGAGCAGTTCGGCTTCCGATCACTAAGATACTGAACAAGGTCTTGATCCGATCAAATACGACTTCCATTATCGGAGATGTCAAGATTCAAAAGACCAGGCGTAAAAATCGCAACCGGCGGTGCTGTGCGGCATTGCTGACACCTGTACGAGCAATGCGCAAACCGTAAGAAGAGCCGCGCACGGGTATACGCTGGCGAGGATGTTGCGATCAGTCATTTTCTGTTTCTCTCTTTCAACTTTAGGAGTTCGGAGTTTTGGATCTTAAAAATGGTCGCGTGAGAACACATGCGCGCTGGCGCGCACTTGTGAGCGCGAGAACCGGTCAATTACGCGAGGTTGCGTCCGACCGGTTTGTTTTTGAGCAATTACCTTGCCGCAAGGCGGGAGCTATCTCTTTGAGGTGCAATCAATCGCTGAACGTCTGAGCGCCGATACCGGCGCGTGTCCTCGGAGGCTGACGGCTTCGAGCTTTCCTTCGCGCGCCAGACGATGCATGTTATCGACGTTCGTGTAACCCAGCATCTCCGCGGCTTGCTCTGCTGTCAAAGGGCAAGAACGCGATTAAAAGACCAGCCCGCAATCTACGCGCGCGAACGCTGGCGTGCTACAACCGTTAACGAAGGAGCCGGACTCTATCAAACGAATCGACGAGCTTGCGACAGCGAGACTCGCGAATTGAAAACTGGTGCACCCGGCAGGGCTCGAACCTGCGACCTTTTGATTCGAAGTCAAACGCTCTATCCAACTGAGCTACGAGTGCACGGAAGGAATGGTAAATGGTTCAGGCGAATTGGTAAAGGCTACGCTTAACCTTTCCCCTGGTGGACCTTGCGCACGAAGCGTAGGAGCTCCGCGATCTCTGCCGCAGTCATCTTGTCTTTGAATGGCGGCATTTCTTCGTGACCGTTGGTGATGAAATCGGTGATCTCTGCGTCCGTATGCTTGATCGCATGTTCGGCGTGTAGTGACGGAACTTTGATCTGCTTGTTGTCGACTTTGACGGTGCCGCCGTTTCCTTCCGGACCATGACACCCTTCGCAGTGCTTGGTGAAGTTGGCGCGCGCGGTGGCAAATTCGTCGACCGAGGCGCTCGGTAGCGCACTCGGCGCGGGTGACGCAGCGGTTTGACTTGTTGGACTGTTCGTTGGTGTCGCCGTTTCGGTGCAGGCGGTTGCGATCAGGGCAAAGGCAACGCAGGTTAGAGCGAGCAGAATGAGTTTCATCAGCCGGTTCTCCGTTTGAGTTGTCGTTCGTTTGGGGGCGAGCGAGTATACAAGTTAGAAACTGAAAAGCACAAAACGTCATCGCCTGAGCTGGACGACCCAGGCGGCAATCTCGCGCATCTGCTCCTCTGACAGTTTGTCGTTGAAGGAGCGCATGGGCGGTTGCAGGCCGTAAGCGGTTGGGTCTTTTAGTAAGGCGACGATGTCTTCGGTGGTGCGGCGTGGTTTTGAGGCGACGTCGAGCAGGGGTGGGAAACGCAGCGTTCCTTGTTGCGCGCCTTCGCCGTTTGGGCCATGGCAGTTGACGCAAAACTTCATGTACATCACGGGCGCGACGTTTGTGTTCGAGTTTTGTGCGTCGCGTTGGGCGCGCTGTAGTGATTGAGGATAGAACGGTTCGTTGCGCCATTGAGCTTCGGCTGCTGCTTGTCGGGCCAACTGTTTGCGCGCGTGCTGGTCGTTGCGGTCGCTCAACTGCGCCGCAATCGTCATCGATAAAATTAGGGCGGTGAATATTAGTAAGGTCGTCGATCCCAATAAACGTTGAGCCTTTAAGAGCGGTAATAAAAGCAGAATGGCCAAGCCAATTGCTGGGAGGACGACGCCCACGATCGAGCCCAGGCCTCCGGGTAGGTACTTCAACGCTTGATACAACCATAAAAACTGCGCGCCCGGTCGCGGTAGATAGTCCGCTGTCATTGCGTCAGCCGGTGGTCCAAGCGGCGCCGGATGCTGGAAGCACCAGATCGCGAGGGCCACAAACACGACGCCACCCGCAAGCGCGTTCAGGCCCACGTTGGCCCAGGAAGCCGCTTTGACGAAACGCCACACAACCACGCCCGCAATCGCAAACGGTATTACGAGCACATGGACCGCAAAAAACCGCGACAACGTGATCGTCGAGATCTCGTTGCCGCCGAGCAGCCACAAACGCGCGTTGCGTCCGGCAAATGGCAATCCGCTCATCAAGCCTTCCGCCACGCGCGTGCTGAAGAAAGCGCGCGCGTCCCACGGCAGCGAATAACCCGTTCCACCGGCGGCCATCACCAGTGCCAACAGCAGCACTGCCGCGACCCACTGAGTGCGCCGGTAAACGTAAGCGTTGCTCAAAAACAGCCGGACCACGTGCAGAAAGACAAACAACGCCAGCCACTGCGAGCCGTAGTGATGCAACGATCGCAGCCACGAACCTGACGACACGACCTTCTCGATATACGAAACGGTCGTGTGCGCGTGATCCACCGAGGGAACGTAATAAAACGCGAGCAATATGCCCGTGAGAAACTGGACCAGCAGCAACACGACCACGACACCGCCCGTCGTCTGCAACCAAACACGCATTCCGTCAGCGCGGCGTTCCGAAACGGGCAAGTTCATGCTTGCGTCTCCTCCGGCACGCGATATTGCACCTGTAACTTCCCGTCCTCCACGCGCGCCGGCAGCGCGTCCAGACCGCGCGGCGCAGGGCCGGAAATGCGCGACCCGTCCGCTGCGAAGTAACTTTCGTGACACGGACAAGAGAACCGATTCGCAGCTTGCTCCCACGCCACTTCACATCCGGCATGCGGACAGATTGTCGACAACACCTGATTGTTTTTGTCGGGCAACACAAAGACGTGGTGCTCTTCCGTCGTCACGGCCCAGCCGGAAATCTGCTCGCCCACGATCTTCTTCGCGAGCGGCTGCCGTCCGCTCAGCTCTGACAGGCTCGCAACGTCGAGCCATTGTTCGCTCGGTGCAGACAGTCGCGGGCGCAGAAAACGAAAAGCAGCGCCACTGATGGAAGCGAGGACCCCGGCCAGCACTCCAAACGGCAGCAGGCTAAGAAACGAACGGCGTGATTTGTTGAGTTCCGGATACATTTTGTGCTCACCCTCGTACCGCATTTGACGTTCGCTGCGCAACTATTCTTCCCACGGTTTGCAATCAGCCCCGGGAGTCGGCAGAATAACTTCCGCATCACGGAATCATTCCAGGTCAGGCAAGTCAATCTTTATTCAGGAACCAGAGGTAAAATGAATGAGTAGCGATAAGGAACCAATGATTGCTCGCGGCTCCCTTCGTCTCGCACCCGCTTCCTCGGAACTCGAAATAGAGAAGGCCAAACTTCCCCGACAGTTTGTTAACTTCACTTTTTACAAAGCGCGGCCCGAATGGCGGCTGCTCTCCGACGCGGAGAAACAGCGCTGCCGCAAAGAGTTCAGCAAAACTGTCGATGAGTTTCGCGCGTCCTTGCTGATCCACTCATACTCGACGATCGGTCTGCGCACCAACGTCGATTTTATGATCTGGCGCATTGGTTACGAGCTGGAACCGATGCAGGAAATGACCGCGCGTTTGAACAAAACCGGGATGGCGAAGTATATCGAGCCGAGTCAATCATTCCTCTCGATGACGAAACGCTCGATGTATATCGACAAGGATAACCCGCAGCACGTCGAAGATCGCCTGCACATCATTCCCGGCAAATCGCAGTATCTGTTCGTCTATCCTTTCGTGAAGACGCGGGATTGGTACGCGCGTACCGCCGAGCAACGCCAGGAGATGATGGACGAGCACATCCGCATCGGAATGAAGTACCGGTCGGTAAAACTGCACACGACCTACTCGTTTGGCCTCGACGATCAGGAGTTTGTCGTCGCTTTCGAAACGGATTATCCGGCCGACTTCCTCGATCTGGTCCAGGAGTTAAGAGAAACCAAGGCCAGCTCCTACACGCTGCGCGATACGCCGATGTTTACCTGCCGTCAACGTGCGCTGGGTGAGTGTCTTGAGGCGCTCGGGTAAAGCCACCCACAGATTACGCAGGCTAACTCTGCGGAATCTGTGGATTGCTTTTCTGTTTTGCGCCGCGACTGCTTCCTCCCAAACCAAGTCTTCTCCTGAGTATCTTTGGTACGAAGCAGAAAACATGCGCGGCTTCTCGACCGGCAAACTCGGGGAGCCGCTGCTCAATCCTTCCTACTTAAATCTTTCACGAGAAAAGGCTCCGGGCTGGGGCATCAATGGACCAGGCGTCTCCGCTGAGTGGACTCAGGGTGGCGAAAGCGAGTGGAACTCCGCCGCGGCGAGTGCCGACGAAACGCGCGCGGAGATCTATCAGGACTTTGAAGTGCCGCGGGCCGGACAGTACACGCTGTGGATACGTTACGCCGATTGGGCCAACAAAGCCGAAAACTTCACCGTCAGGATCGGACAGGAAGACCTGATCATCTTTCGGCGGGAGTTTGGCACTAAGGACATTGTTGATCCGCACGATGAAGTCAGTATGTACTGGGGCTGGGCGTTTACGTGGGACAGCGCGGCGGTGACATTGAAAAAGGGCCCGGCTCGGTTATTCATTCAGATCGAAAGTGCGGCGGCCGCACGAAGACATGTCGACTGTTTCCTGCTCACGAACGATGCCGATTTCAGGCCCGGCGGCCGAGCCAAGCCGGACTTCGCGGCGATGCGTTACCTGCGCGACTGGGCCACGGATCGGAAGCCGTTGACGTCGCTGTTAGCTCGCGAGGTTCAAGTGAAAGTGCCGGAGAGATGGATTAGGCGGAAGGTTGCCAACCGCGATTTCCTCATGCCCTGGAACATCGCGAAAGAGTTCTGGCCGCTTTACGACAAGCCTGCTGAAGAACGTCCGCTGTATCCGTTCAACGCCGAGCCCATAGATCAATTCGTGGCGATGTACAAAGGCGCGCGCGAAGTGCCGTTGTTTCAGTCGAAGCTCGTAGCCCCGGTGATTTATCTGAACAACGTGCCGGAGTTGTTCAAGGAAGGCAGTCCGTTCCTACGTTACTTGCGCGAGACAAAAGCGCCGTTTGCGATTCTGATCAACTACGCGTCGGTGCAGTTGAATGAAGCGGACGGGCGCGCAGTGTGGCAGCTTCTCAACGAAGAGTTCAAGGATCAGTTTCTCGGTTGGATCTCGGGCGAGAGTGTTGGTTACGTGTGGGAGTCGGCGCCCGCCGAGCTCAAAATCTCTGCCTCGATGACGCGGCCGCAGTTGTTGGCGGCGCACCGGGAGTTTTATACGAATGCGTTGACGCGCAAGTGGCGCACGCTGCTTCACACAGACACCGGCCCGATGTGGGACAAACTGATCCCGGCGCAGTCTACCTCCAGCACTTCGTTCGCACATGCGCTCACGGCCTGGGGAGTGAAACTGCTCGGCTTGGAAACTGCCGCCGTCATGCCGATGACGGGGATGCGCATCGCTTTCACGCGGGGCGCGGCGCGGCAGTTTGGCGGAGCTTTTCTCTACTATCACGCGCCAAACTTCGGCGACACCGCCACCACGTTCACGAAAGCGCAGAACTTTGCCGGGCCCGATTTCTTCTACCACTCTCGTTATGGACCAAGTATGGGACCGTCGCTGTCGTGGTATCGAAAGAGCTACTTCCTTTACTACATGGCAGGCGCGTCCGCGATCTATCTCGAACAGGGCGGCGATCAGTTTTTCAAACCCGGGCCGGGCGACAAACCGTTGCAACTAAATCCGCTGGGGCGCATCACTGACGAGTTCATGCGTTTCGCGGAGAAGCATCCCGATCGGGGCACGCCTTACACGCCGATCGCGTTTGTGCTCGATCCGGCGCACGGGTTTGAGATGACTGACTATCCGCAGTGGCCGTTTGAAGTTTCGCAGATCGACCGCAGCGATCGTGCGCTGCGTGAGTTGTTCGGCGTTGCTTACTATCCGGGTCTCGTGGTTGAAGGTGAGCCGGCGATCGCGGATCGACAGCCGTTTGTTTCCTCGGTGTTCGGCGACATCTTTGACGTGCTGACCACAGAGGCCAGGGATTTTAGTGGTTACCGTGCGGTGGTGTTGGGTGGGCGAACGGCGGCGTGGAATCAAAGCCTGGATAAATACGTTCGCGATGGTGGGACTGTAATTTTGAATTCCGCGCAGATCAGAAATGTGCCGCAGCAGGCGCTGGGTGTTCAAATTACTAATGCGATGGCGGAAGCAGATTCTGCCCGTTGCCTGTCACCCGGCGAAGCCGAGCACGATCTGAGTGGTCAGCTGTTTCGTTACGAGAAGGTTGCACTGAAAGGCGCGAGTACGTTGATTGCGGCCGCGAACGGCGATCCGCTGGTGACCGTGAATAAAGTCGGAAAGGGAAGCGTCGTTTTCGCGGCGTTACCTGATCTGCTCGGTGTGGATGAGCGCGTGACGCCGTTTGCCGCGCACCTGCTCGCTCACGTTTTTGCGGATGCGACGCCGGTGCAGGTTCGTGGAGACGTGGAGTACTTAATCAATCGCACGGATAGCGGCTGGGTCGTGACGCTCCTTAATAACAACGGCGTCTACAAAACTCAACAAGGGATGGCCCAGGTAGATCGGAATGCTTACGTCAACGTCTCAATCACTGTGCGGGGCGAGAAGATTCAGAGTGCGACGGACTGGATCAACGACGCCGCCCTGAAGGTCGAATCCGATCAAACCACTCTTCGGATCGCCCCGGGCGGCGTTGCCGTTGTTGAACTGAAAACTAAACAGTGACCGTCGTCCCGTCGAACTTCGTCAAACTGAACCCGTTGAATACTTCGTTGTAGCACTCCCGTTGGTCTCGCAGGATACCGATCGCGATCTGCTCGCCCAGTTTGAGTGATTCGTTCGCATCCGAGCGCCAGTGCACTCCCGCGATGTTTCGGCCGTTCGCGACGTTCGACGCGATCTTGTTCAACTCACCGCCCACTGTCAGATCGCCTGCGTCGCTCCCCGTGTAAGGCACGAGACTCAAACCGTCATCACTTGGTTGCACGGGATCGAGACCGATGTCGACTAATCGGGTCGCCTCCTTGAACCAGGCCTTGAGAATCGTGACGCACGCGCCGGCCACCGTCGCGTGTCCTGCTCCGTAAGCCGGATGCGTCGGCGAACCTTCCGGAAAAGCCATGGGTAACAGCGCGTTGCCCGGTGGCATGAAGCCGCCAAGGCGGTTGGCGTCGTTGAATGAATTGAGGGTTTCGGAGTGCACCGGATAACCCGCACCGGCGAAAAGGGTGCGATGCACACGCGCGGCGTGCACCTCCGGTCGCAGGCGGCGATGCACAAACCACTTCTGATACCACACCGCTTTCAAAGCACGCGTTGAGACTTCACACAGCAAGGTCGCGATGTGTGGTCCACCGAAAGTGCCGAAGCCAATCTGCGAGGGATTGCCGTTGTAGGGATTACCGTCGTCGAATGGCGCGCCTGCTCCGGCGAGCACGAGAAACGCATGAAAGTAACCCTGAAACAGCACGTCGATATGGACCCACTGTCCGATATCGCGACCGTTACGCATGTAACGCGGCACCGGATCGAGAATGTCCGCCGGCTGACTTGCGCCGCGCTGCACCGCGAGCCACGTCGCGAAGTCAGTCATGTAGTTAACGCCCGGGACCGTGGTCGTGATCTTCTGTTCGATCTTGTTCGCGCCGAACTTGCAGTCCTGGTAGAAGAACTGTGAAAGGAGCGGCCCCTGAAGATCGCCGGGAGTGCGACCGCGGAAGAGGGTTGCGGGTGTCACGGCGCCACCTGCTTTTGGACCACTGAAATCGTTTCCGTACAACGTCAGGTCCGCCGCTGCTGCGTTCGCGATCGGATTCAGGGAGTACTGCGAAAACGGAACGTCGCGCAACAGCGCCATCCAATAGTTTTCGGAAATCTCAGCGGCCTGTGCGCGGCTCGCGAATGCGGGTGCAGGCGGTTGCAGTAGTGCGTGTGAGTCCGGACCTTCCATGTCGAACGCGAGACCGGCTTGGGGATTCGTCAACAACACGTTGCCGGCGATGGGAATCGCGTCGAAGTCGGCGGGCGAACCGGTGTTCAATGCGTTTACGAGCGCGTCGTAGGCGCTGAGGACGACGGTGCCGTCATCGTTGTGCGGCAGTCCCTTCGAATAACTTCCTAACTTGTTTGGGTATAGGTCCTCGTCGTCATTGTCTGGGTGTTGAAGATTTTGCGGGGTCGCTTGTAAGCCGGCGTTCGCTGAGTCGCGGCGTAGCTTCGCGCATGTGTTGGCGCGTTGATTTGATCCGCTGGTTGCGGCGTGAACTTCGGAGCGCTGGGTTTGCAAGAGGGGTTCGACTCCGATCACGCCGGCGGCGATCGTGGCCGCGCCGGCGACACTTACACGCCCCAGAAATGCGCGTCGATTTGGTTGCAGTAGAGATTCGTCTTTCAAGGGGTTCCTCCACCTGGCGGGATAATTGGGGCGAGGTTTGTATCACAGGTGGAGGGAAAGACGAAAGACAAAAGTGGTGGGTGGTGACCTAACTTGAGTTCTTGATCCACAGATTACACAGACTCTATTTCTGCGTAATCTGTGGATAGGGGAACTCAGGAGGCAAATCCAGGCTATGGTTTCTTTGGTTTGCCGCCGCCTTTAGCGGGCGCCGATTTGGCAGGAGCCTGCTGCTTCTGCGGTTTTGGTTTTGGCTGCACACTTTGCTGCTGTCGCGGCTGTGCCTGCGGTCGTTGTTGTGGCTGCGATCGCGGCCGTTCCGCCGGCCGGCTCACGCGCTCACCCTGCGGCTGCACTGGTCGAGCAGCGCGTTCGGCTTGTGGCGCCGGACGCGCAGGACGTTCCTGCCGCTGCGCGGGGCGCTCCCTTTGGACCGGGCGCGCGGAGCGTTCCGCTTGCGGTGCAACCGGACGCCCACGTTCCGCCTGTGGTCGTTGGTCACTACCAGCATTACGATCGTTACGATTATTACCGGGTCGCTCGCTGCGTGCTGCCGGACGCGGAATGTCACGCGCCGGTGGACCACGGCGTTCTGTTGCCGCACTACCACCGCGATCGGGTCGGTCAGTTCTGAACGTCTCGGCAGGTTGTCCGTCGGCCGCCTGCGGCGCACCGCGTCCCTGCCTCTCGTCTCGCACTTTGAACTTCTGACCCTTCGCACGATCCGACACAGGTTCGACCCGCAGCTCTCGCGCCAGGTCACGTCTGAACGGCGGCGCGACCACTCCCGTGCTCGTGATCACCGTCGTGTCCTGAAGCTTCCGCGCAATGCCCGGAGGTATGTCCTTCTTGCCCCGACCCCACGCCGAGCGCACCACTGCATTGCGCAACGGCGTCAGCAGTAACGGATCCAGCACCGGATTAACGTTTGCGAGCATGTCGAGATCCGCACGGCGCGCATGACGCCAGTCGTCACCACGCCAGAAATCGTCAACACTCACGACCGTCACCGCTCCCGGCACACCCAGATTGACGCCGCGCTGATACAGACTGTCGCGAGTCAGGTAATACGGCTCCCAACCAGTGTTGTAGTAATGCGGCACGTAAACGTCGCCCGGTCCGAGCGGCACCCAACCGATGTCGTTGTTGGCGAACGGGACGAACGCGACCAGCGCCGGTGAATACACCGGACTGACCGAGGTCGGGCCAGGCACCCAATACCAGCGATCGCCCACGAAAGCCCAACGGCCATAGTGATACGGCGCGTAACCCCACGGCTCCGTCGAAACCCAGGTTGGACCATACGGATAGTCGTTCACCCAATAACCCGACTGATACGGCATCCAACCGGCGTCAACACGCGGCGACCACGCATAACCGTAGCCGTTCACGTTGCGCCAGTCGCCGTAGTAGTCAAGGTCATACAGTCCGGGAATGTAAGAGTTGACGTACTGGTAACTGGCGTGACGTCGATACGGATCGAAGTAGTAAGGGTCGTTGAGATACGAGTTGTAGTCGCGATAGCGCCCGTCGTAATCGCGCGGATACTGATAGGCGTAGTAGTCGTCGACCAGATAACCGGCATCACGACCATCGATCTGCGAAAGTACGACGTCCGCCGCTGTTTGTCCGAGCAGCGTCAACATCTCGCCTTTGCTGATCTGTCCACTACCGCCAAGACCGACGACCTGCGCCAGTCCGCTCAGCACCGAAATCAGCACCTGGCCGTTGTCGATGCCGACGTTGTAAAGACCCGGTTGCTGGAAGTTGACCGCGCCGTAAGGCGTCGCCACTTCAAACAACTCGCTCGGCGCGAGGTAACCGACATCAAACATCGCCGACCCGTCGCGCAGTGCTAGCTGCGTGCGTTCCTCACCGAGCGAAAGTACGTCCAGCGAAGTATTCGGATTGAGTCGCGCGAAGTTGCGTCCCGTAAACGCCAGACTCGCGCGCGAGTTGTCGCGCGTGTAGATCCGGTCACCGACTGAGAACGGCTGGTTTTCAGTGGCTGCGTACCACTGATCGCCCTGGCTGTTTTCGCCGGCGGCGAGACCGTTGTTTAGAGCAACGTCGCCCTCGACGCGCTGAATGCGGGCCGCGTTCGGGACTGCTTCGGCTGTCGCAGTGCGCTCGTGCTTCATCCACAGCGCAACGCCGACCCCGGCAGCGACGGCACAAATAACCGCGATAATGGTTAAGTGCGGCCACACCTTTAGATTGTTCATACGCCCCCCTCAATATGGTTTCGCCTCAGAGTTGGCAAAGCGCATGCCCATGAGCAGGGAAGTGCCTGTAAATGTTGACGTTTACTGAATTGCAACGTGCGTAAAACATGAACGAAACAGACGGCTATCCGATATGGTCTAGCGGCTGAATCAAATCGTTTCGCCTGCGCGAGCTAACTGTGCGTGTTTGTTGAGCTTTTCCTGAGAACGGTCGAATGGAATACGGCTTGCCACTTTCCGGGCGCTGCATACCTCTCTCCGCGGCGGACACTGAAAGGAAGTCTCTTAATGAATAGAAAATATTGGACAAGGGCGGCCGTGTCGTTGGCGATGTCGGCGGCACTGTTGGGCACGAGCAGCCTCGCGAGCGCCCAGGGAAGACGCGGCCGCGGCGAAGAGCGAAGCCAGCAAAACCAGGCTGAGCGCGAACAACGGCAGCAGCAACGACAACAGGAACGACAACAGGCGAGTCAGGAGCGGCAGCAACGCCAACAGCAGGCGAGTCAGGAACGTCAGCAGCGCTGGGAACAGCAACGTCAGAACCAGATTCGCAACTCGCAGGA
Source organism: Pyrinomonadaceae bacterium (assembly GCA_036276375.1). Taxonomy (GTDB): domain Bacteria; phylum Acidobacteriota; class Blastocatellia; order Pyrinomonadales; family Pyrinomonadaceae; genus PSRF01. Next base: position 11,395 of record DASUOZ010000042.1, read on the forward strand.
ACGCCAGCAGCGTTCGGAACAACAGCGACAGGAACAGATCCAAAGGTCGCAGGAGCGCGCGCAGCGACAGAACAACCCGCAATCTGCCGAACAACAGCAGCGTTCCGAACAACGCCGCCAGGAACAGATTCAAAGGTCGCAGGAACGCCAACAGCGCTGGGAACAGCAACGTCAGAACCAGATTCGCAACTCACAGGAGCGAGAGGAGCGTTGGCAGCAACAGCGGCAACAACAGCAAAACCGCGACTTCGAACGCCAACGGCAGCGCGATCAGGAAGTGCAGCGCCAGCGCCAGCAGGAGCTTGAACGCCAGCGCCAGCAACAGATCCAACAGCAACGCCAGTCAGACCGGAATCGCGACTGGAACAGGAATAACGATCGCACCCGCGACGGCAATCGCGACTGGAACCGCGATCGCGACAACAACAACTGGCGCCAGCGCAATTGGCGGCAGGAACAGGAACAACGCGCGTCGCGTTATCGCCAGGACTGGCAGCGACGGCAGAACCTTTACTCGCAGCGCCAGCGATTACTCGAGCAGCAACGCCGTCTGAACCAGTTGCGATTTCAGCAACGTTATCTCGAGCAGCTACGTCGCGATCAGTTGCGACTCCAGCAATGGCGTTATAACGACTACGGCCCGTACAACTATCGTTATCGTCGTGGCAACAGCTACTACGAGACGAGCCAGTACGGCGCGCAGATGTTGCAACGCGCGATGAACGACGGTTATCGCGAAGGCTTCCACGCGGGCCAGGCCGATCGTCAGGACGGCTGGGGCTTCAACCCCGAAGAAGCTTACGCTTATCAGGATGCGAGCTACGGTTACGACGGTTACTACGTCGACCTGAGCGAGTATCAGTACTACTTCCGTGAGGGTTTCCGCCGCGGTTACGACGACGGCTACTACAGCCGCTCGCGCTATGGTCGCTATGAAAACGGTGGCTACAGCATTCTCGGCGCGATCCTCGAGCAGGTCCTTGGTCTGCAACTATTGAACTAAATGCTTTCGGCCACAGATTCGGGCGCGCATGGCGCACCGAGTCTGTGGCCGTTTTCTTTTTGAGTTAAGGATTTACGCTTATGCGTTCCCGTTCATCCCGCAGGGTCCGTCTCTGTCGTTGCCGTTTGGCCTCTCTCCGCCGCCAAAAAGCGTCGCAACAACGTAACCACAATCGTCGTTCTCAGGCCGTCAGCGCTACAGCTTCAACGCAAAACCGTTGCGCTTGATGTTTTTCGCGCAGCTTGTGTCGAGGTCTTTGACGCTGCCACGCTCGACGAACTGAGTCAGCACACGGTCGAGGCAGTCACCGCCGGCCAGCCCACTGAGCCCGTGCGCTCCATCGTTCACCACGAGGTGCAGGCTGTTAGGCAACGTCTTCGCCACGGCGTCACCCTGCGAGGGCGGCGTCACCGGATCCCACTCGCCAGTCAAGATCAGCACCGGTTTGTCTGATCGCACCGGCTCTGCATACTTCGCTTCAACGATTCCTCGAGGCCACAGTTGACAGGCCGCACTCTGATCTTCGTAACGATAAGAGCCGAGGAAAGTGTTCGCGCCGATCTGTTTTGCTTCCGCGGCTTTCACAAACGGCAAATCTTCAGCGCAGGTAACCGACAGGTACATTCCGTTACTGCCGGTGGCGACGAGGTTCTGCCGGTAGAAGAGCGCGGCCTTGGCCAGCGGCTCATAATTACCCGCGGCGGCGAGATGCAGAAAAAGCGGAACGCGGCCGGCGCCGCCGGGGTTGTACAACATGTAGCGCACTGCTTCGGCCGCAAGGTTGCGATTCAGTGTCAGGGTGACGGGATCCTTCGCTTGCGATTGTTTCAGTTCCACTCGCGCCGGACTCTGTAGCAATTGTTCCAACACGCGCTGCGCGTCGGCTTTCACGTTCGGAAACGCTTTGCGGCAGGCCTCGTCAGCTTCACACTCCGACAACACACCTTGCAGCGCGCGCTCGGCGTCCTGCGGGAAACTGCGCGGCATGAACTGGTTTGTCGGCGCCACGCCGTGCAGGATCGCTGTGCGCACGTGCTTCGGATGGCGCCGCAGGTAGACGAGCGCCGCGCGCGTGCCGTACGAGCCGCCGTAAAGATTGATCTGCTCGTAACCAAGCGCCGCACGTACATCGTCAAGATCGTCCATCGCGATGTTGGTCGTGTAGAGCGTGAGATCCGCTTTCGGTTCGAGTTGTTCGCGACACTTGCGCACGTCGTCGACCGGCAGGAACGCGCCGAAATAGCTTTGCGGATCGGCGGAGTTGAACAGTTCGCAGTTCAGCGGGTTTGATTGACCCGTGCCTCGTTGATCTACGAACACCAGATCGCGACGTTGCCGCACGTTCGCCAGGACCTGTGCGAGACCGCGCGCGTCTTCCGTAGCGGCGGAGCCTGGACCACCAGCGAGATAGAACAACGCGTCAGGTTCGCGTTGTGGGCCGGTGGCAGGCAGGACGAGGATGTTGAGTTTGATCTTGCGACCCTCTTGCGTAGCGCGGTTCTCGAAGACTTCGAGCATGCCGCACTTCGCTTCGCCCTCGATGCCTTCCGCCTTGCACGGCTTCAACTCAATCGTCGTTCTGGCCGTCGTGATCAGTGTCGTGCTGGCTGCCTGAAGCGTGACGAAGAACGCGAGCATCACAAAACCTGCGAAGCGTCCTAAACGTCGGAAATAGAAGCTGCTCATCATCGCGTCTCCTTCGAGTACTGCCCTAATTTTAAATAAATCTGTGTAATCTGTGGATAAAGGATATAGTATCGGTCCGGATCTCCCTACAAATACGCGTAACACTTTATAGGCCAATGAGCTCAGTGGAACCAGAACGTGTCCTGCTGCATTACCGCATTCTCAGCAAGCTCGGCGAGGGCGGCATGGGCCAGGTCTACAAAGCCGAGGACACAAAGCTCGGCCGGCACGTCGCGCTCAAACTACTTGCGCCGGAATCAAACCAGGACGTCACTGCCAAACGCCGCCTGCTCTCAGAAGCGCAGTCGGCTTCAGTCCTGAATCACCCAAACATCGTCACAATCTACGCGATCGAGGAAGCGGACGGCATCGACTTCATCGTGATGGAGTTTGTCGAAGGCGAGACGCTCACCGCGCACCTTGCGCTGAACGGGGCGTTGCCGTTGCCCTCGCTGCTGGACATCGGCATTCAGGTGGCCGACGCACTTCAAGCAGCACACGCCAGCGGAATCATTCATCGTGACATCAAGCCGGCGAACATTCTAATCACGTCCAAAGGCCTCGCGAAGGTGACGGATTTCGGTCTCGCTAAAACGGTGCGTCTGAGCAGCGACGCGATCGATCGCGAAGCACTTACGCTCGCGGCCAACCTGACTGGACCAGGGATCGTGCTCGGTACGGCCGCGTACATGTCGCCGGAACAAACGCGCGGCGAGCCGCTCGACCTGCGTTCGGAAATCTTTTCACTCGGCACTGTGCTCTACGAAGCCGCAACGCGAACACGCGCGTTTACAGGTCCCAGTTTCCTCGCGATCATGCACGCGATCGCCGCCGCCGATCCACCGCCGCCAAGCAAACTGCGACCGGAGCTGCCGCGCGAGTTTGACTTAATCCTGGAACGCGCCCTCGCGAAAGACCGCGAACAGCGTTACAGCTCCGCGGCGGAAATGGGCGACGCGTTGCGGAGTTTGCGCGCGTCGTTGAGTGACACGTGGGCGGGTTTTCCGATCGTTTACGACTCGGATCTGATCGACGTATCGGCGCGCTCATTCGTGGGCCGCGAACCGGAAATGCGGAAGCTTGACGGTTTGCTCAATCAGGCGATCGAGGGAACCGGACGCGTGGTGTTCATCACCGGCGAACCCGGCATCGGCAAGACTTCCTTGAGTGATGAGTTTTTGCGTCGCACGCGGCGCCAACGGCCCGGTCTATTGATCTCGCGTGGCCGTTGCGTCGAGCAATACGGCACGGGCGAAGCTTACCTGCCGTTTCTTGATGCGATGGGCGGGCTATTGCAAATGCCCGGTCGCGGGCGCATCGCGGCGGTGATGCGCACTTACGCGCCGACGTGGTGCATGGAGTTACCGACCGCTTTTGCTTCGAGCGGCTCGCTGGAGAAACTGCAACAGGAAACGATCGGCGCCACCAAAGAACGTATGATGCGCGAGATGGGCGACGCGCTCGGCATGCTCGCCACCTCGTCGCCGGCGGTTTTGGTGCTGGAAGACCTGCACTGGGCCGATCCCTCGAGCATCGACCTGCTGCGCAGTCTCTGCCAACGGATTGCGGCGCAACGCCTGATGATTGTTGGCACTTTCCGGCCGCAGGACGTCGAACGCAGTGGTCATCCGCTCAAGAGCTACAAAGCCGAGATGACCGCCCACCAGCTCTGTGAAGAGATCGCGTTGGGCGCGTGGACTCGCGAACACATCGCCGAGTATATCGACGCGACGTTTGCGCCGAACGAGTTTCCCGGCGAGTTGACCGCGCTGATTCACGACAAGACTGAAGGCCATCCGCTGTTTGCCGCGAACTTCCTGCAATACCTCAGCGAGCGCGGCGATCTGAGCAAGACAAACAATCGCTGGTCGCTCGTGCGCCCGCTGGTGGAGATGGACCTCGAAGCGCCCGAAAGCGTGCGCGGCATGATCAGCAAGAAGATCGACGCGCTCGATGCTGAAGGGCGCCGTGCTTTGCAGTACGCGAGTGTCGAGGGCACGGAGTTTCATTCGACCGTGACCGCAAAACTCCTCGGCGTCGATGAAATCGATCTCGAAGAACAGCTTGCCGCGATCGAGAAAACACACCGCCTGATAGAAACACTCGGCGAAGAAGATCTTCCTGACGGTTCGACGACCACGCGCTACCGTTTCGCCCACGCGCTTTATCAGAATTTCCTGTACAGCGATCTGGTGAGCAAACGCCGCATCATGCTGCACCAGCAAGCGGGCGAACAACTGCTCAAACACTTCGGTAAACGCGCGCCGCAGATCGCGACGCATCTCGCAGTCCACTTCGAACGTGGCCGCGATTTCACGCGTGCCGTCGAATACCTGACTCACTCCGGCGATCACGCGGCCAAGCTCTACGGCTACGCCGAAGCAGAAAAGCACTACACGCAGGCTTTGAAGCTCGTGGAAAAACTGGCGCCGGAGTCACACGCGGAACAGTTGTGCACGCTCTATCACAAGCGCGGCACTGTGAATCACGCGGTCGGTAGCTTCTCGCAGGCGGCAAACGACTTTACGAAGATGCTCGACCAGGCGCAGGCGCTGGGCGCCCTCGAGCTTCAGTCACACGCTCTGAACTCGCTGACGATGACGCTCTTCTTTTCGCATCGTCTGGAAGAGACGTTGGCGCGTGCATCCGAGGCGCTCGAAGTTGCGGAGCAAGCCGGTAACGACAAGTTACGCGCCGACACGATGCTCATGGTCGGTCTCAAGCATCTTTGCTACGGTGAGTTGAAGGAAGGAAAAGCCGTACTGGACGACGTTGTGGCCACCGCGAGACGGCTCGACTACAAACCGGCGCTTGTTGGCGGCGTCACCTGGCGTGCGTGTCTGCACTTCTTTCAGTCGGAGTACGAACTCGCCATCGAGAAGGCGCGCGAGGGAATCCGGCTCGCTTCTGAGTTGCGCGACGGCTTTCTGATGCTGACGGCGATGTTCTTCCTCGGACTCTCGCAGGGCAACCAGGGCAAGATGTCGGCCGCGCTGGCGACGCTTCAGGACGCGATGGAGAAAGCGCGTCGCAACGGCGAACTCTTCTGGCATCCCCGTTTTCCGAACTGCATCGGCTGGATTTATCGCGAGTTGCACGACTTTGAAGCCGCGCGCAAGTTTGACGAAGAAGGCGTCGACGTGGCGCGCAAGCATCAAGTGCTCGAAGCCGAGGCCAACTCGTTAATCAACCGCGGGATCGACTGTATTCACGCGGGTCAGAGATCCTGCACTGACTCAGCATTCGCCGAAGTGCACGACATCTTCGCGCGCGATGCGTGGTTTCGCTGGCGCTACAACATTCGCCTGCAGGCCGCGTCCGCCGCGCACCACCTGCGTCATGGCGAGCTCGACAAGGCGCGGGAGTACATCACGCGTCTCGAAGAGACGGCGCGCGAGCATGAGGTCCACAAGTACATAGGGGTGGCGAACCAGTTGATGGCGGAGTTGTTGATTGCGCAGGAAGATCACGAAGGCGCCGAGCAACGTTTCAATGCCGCTCTCGCGGAACTGAATGATTACCCGGCGCCGTTAGTGGCGTGGAAAGTTCATGCCGGCATGGCGCGGTTAAAATCTCGATCCGCCGATGCAGCCGGCGCCGCAGAACATTCGTCGCGCGCGCTGGCGTTGGTCCAGTCAATCGCCGCCAACGTCGCCGACGTAACGCTGCGCGAAAACTTCCTGACCGCAGCACGCACCGTTATTGCGGTTTAGAACTCACGAACGCCGGAGACGTTCGATCCGGAAGCCAGGCCGCGGTTCAAAGAAGCAGAATCGTATTGCACGTTGGAATTACCGCCGCCGTTCGTGTAGAACGTTGGTGCTTCGAAGTTGCCGGACGTGCGGCCAAACTTCGCGATCGTGATTCCGCCCAGGATTTCGCCATTGCCGCCGCCGTCGCGAATCAACTCGCCCGTTCCCAGCACGAGTATCACGCCTTTGAAGTTTGTGTTGCCGCGCATCGTCAGCGTGCCGGTGACCACGAGAAATCCGGATCCGCTCGCCAGCGTGCAATTACCATCCACAAAGGTGAACATCGGACTATCCAGCGAGTCGTTCACGTTTGTCGAGGTGTTGAAGTAGCGATTGAGCGACTGCGCCTTCGCTTGCAAACCGTTAAGAAACAGGCGCGCCTTGTCAGCCGTGTCCAAAAACGACGGCCGCTCGACGGCGTTGGCGCCGCTCGCGTTGTCGACCAACTGACCAATTTCAGGATCGGCCACCGTGTCGTGCTTCTTGATACCTGCGTCGGCATCGTCCTCATCGCACGGGCTGACCGCGAACGTCGGTCGCTGCGGATCGTTACCCGAGTAGTCAACGCCGGAGTACCACTTTGTACCGCTGCTGCCGCTGTCGAGATTCAGAGGCGAACAATCGTCGGCGCCCCGCAGCGTCACGCCCGCCGGCGCGTCGTATTCGAGATAAGCACGCGTAATCATCAACTCCAGACGCTTTTCAGCACCTTGCGGTCCAAACCCGTACGACTTAACGAGCAAGCGCTTCGGATCCGGTGCAGTAACACGCGCCGGGACCGACGTCGTGGTCGGCGAAGTTGAATAAGTCAGGTCGAGCACCTGCGTGCCGCCCGCAAAATTGAGCGCGTAGTTCGTGCCGTCAGCTCGAACCGAAGCTTTATCGAAAGTGACTTTGACGGTCGTCGCGTCGGTGTCGACTTCGCCTTCGAAGCTTCCTTCGATGGTGGTCGTCGCCGCCCACGGCAGTGTCTGGTTGATCGTTATTTCGAAGTGGGTTTTGGGGATGACGATGTCGTTATCAGTGCTCGTCAACGGTCTTTCGATGACGAAACTGCCGAGTGCTGAGTCGAGCGTCAGTGGGAAGTTGTGCGGATCGGGCGAGAGAGTGGTTGTGCCTTGAGAGTCGTAGCGAATGGTAACTTCGTTTGTGCCGCCGGCGGTGCCAAACGTCCTCTGATAAGAGGTCGCCGCGTCGCTGCCGTCGATCACACCCGTGGTGCCAAACTCTACGATGTTGCTATTGGGATCCATGTTTTCAACAGTCACGCGATAACCACCGGTAACTGCGCCAACCGTAATCGGTACGAGGCTCGCTTCGTCCAGGCGATCGTTATAGGGCAACCAACCGGCCAGGCGCAGCGCGCCGGTATTATCCGGACCATTCGAGATATCGGGAATGACAGCCGCGCGAAAGCTCATGCGATCGGTGGCGGTCACGAGCGGCTGAGCGTTGCCGCGCAGCACGTTGAGCGCCGACTGCATGCCCGACTCAGCTATATAGAACGCCTGCATTTCAGCGGTCGAACCGACGGCGTTGTTGGCGGACATGACCGTGGTCATGATCAGCGCGCCACCCGCTCCGAGCAGGAGGATCGAGACCAGCAACATCGTTACCAGCGCAGCGCCACGTTCACCGCGATTTTCTGAACGGCGGCTGTTTCGGTTTTGGGAGTTTGTTTTCATCACGTCGCGTTTCATTGCTCTCACTGGGCTCCTTAGTAAACGATCGAATTTCGCAGAACTACGTCAGACGTGAGTTGGACTTGCGTGGGGGGCTGGTAACCGTCGGTGTTTGGACTGCCGACTGCCGGCAGTGTGACGCCGACCGCGATAACGACAAACTTTGCGCTGCCCGGCGATACTTCAGCTTCAGTCAGGCCGGCCGCGTTTACAACGTTCGTAATGTCGCACGCGCCGCTGCCGTTGATCGTGGTCTGGTACGTCACTTTTTCGTCGTAGTAACGGAAGATGAGCGAGTCAATACGATTGGCGAGCACGGTGGTCTGGTTCGTGCCGTTCTTCTCGTAGCGCACGATGTAGCGTTGGGCCAGATCGTTATCGACGTACATCAGAAACTTAATGTCCTCGTCGGCATCGGTAACGTCGTTGTCTTCGGAGAAGCCGTTAGCCGAATCAGGCATGCCGTTCAGGTTTGAGACGATGCGAATCGATTCGCTGTCACTGTCGCCGGCCACGACGCCGTTAGCGGAGATGGTCGGCAGGCCCGCAGGCAGTTTCAAGCCGGAGTTGCTGATCTCGCGCGTCATGATGTTGAGCGCGCGTTGCACGTCGGCGATTGCGTCGGACTTACGATCTTCACGCGAGCGGATTTTGAAGCCGGCGGCGAGCAGAGTGCTGGCCACGCCCAGGATCGTCAGGGTGACGGTCATGGCGATGATCAGCTCGATCATTGAAAATCCATTTTCGTTTTTTGCAGTTCGCATTTCGGTTTCCTCTGGGCTTTCTGACGAGCTATTCAACGGCGAAACTTCCGCTGGCGACGGTTGAACGGAGGGCGACGAGTGTCACGGGCGAGCGCGTCCAATCGCCACGCGCTCCGCCAAGCGGCGTAACCGTGATCGTGATCTTCCGCAACTTTTTGACTGAATTGTTGGGGTTCACTTCGTCGGTGATGGCTTTGACAACGGTGTAATTGCGATCGCTGCTGGTCACGGTGCTGGTAGTTGTTCCGGCGTTCAGGCTCGCATCGTCGAAGCTCAGAATGCGCAACTGTTCCATGTGTTGTTGGGCCACCGCCATCGCCAGCGCTCTTTAGTTGCCACCGACGTTGT
>DASUOZ010000043.1:0-6257 GCA_036276375.1 Pyrinomonadaceae bacterium
CAGTCGATCGCGGACAAGGTGAAGGGGATGGAGAAGTTTCCCGGGTTCTTCACCTTTTATTGGGACGCGAAGGCCGGCAAGATCTGGCTCGAGATCGACAAGTTCAACATTGAGTTTCTGTATGTCGAATCGTTGCCCGCCGGCATCGGCTCGAACGACCTCGGACTCGACCGCGGACAACTCGGCAGCAGCTCGATCGTTCGCTTCGACCGCACCGGCCCACGCGTGTTGCTCGTGGCGCCGAACTATTCTTTCCGCGCGACTTCAAACAACGCGGACGAACGCCTCGCGGTGAAAGATGCGTTCGCGGAGTCGACGTTGTGGGGCTTCGAAGTCGCGGCCGAAGAAGGCGGGCGCGTGCTCGTTGACGCCACCAGTTTTTACCTTCGTGACGTCCACCGGGTCACAAACACGCTGCAACGCACCCAGCAGGGAACTTTCCGCCTGGACGGCACGCGCAGCGCTTTCTATCTTCCAAACACGAAGAACTTTCCGCGCAACACGGAAGTCGAAACCACTCTGACATTCACCGGGGACCCAACCGGACAACTCCTGCGACGCGTCGTGCCCGTGCCGGAATCGATCACCGTTCGCGAGCGCCATTCGTTCGTACAGTTACCCGAGCCGGGTTTCAAACCGCGCGTGTTCGATCCGCGCGCCGGTTTTTTCGGCATCGAGTACATGGACTTCGCGACGCCGATCGAAGATCAGATCACCAAACGCTTCATTGCGCGGCATCGCTTGCAGAAGAAAGATCCGGCGGCGCGCGTGAGTGAGGCAGTGGAACCGATCGTTTACTACGTCGATCGCGGCGCGCCCGGGCCGGTGCGTTCGGCGCTGCTTGACGGCGCGCGCTGGTGGAGCCAGGCGTTTGAAGCGATCGGGTATAAGGATGCGTTTCGGGTCGAAGTGATGCCGCCGGAAGTTGATCCGATGGACGTGCGTTACAACGTCATCCAATGGGTGCATCGCTCGACGCGTGGCTGGTCGTACGGCAACGCACTGACTGATCCGCGGACCGGCGAGATCATTCAGGGGCGCGTCTCGCTCGGATCGTTGCGCGATCGGCAGGACCTGTTGATTGCCGAAGGACTGCTTGCGCCGTACGACAACACCAACACGGCGTCGCCAAAACTGCTGGAGATGGTGCTCGCGCGTTTGCGACAGCTCTCCGCGCACGAAGTGGGCCACACGCTTGGTCTGCAACACAACTACGCCGCGAGCCCGGTGGGCCGTGCGTCGGTAATGGACTATCCCGCGCCCTGGGCCAAGATCGGTCCTGACGGTGTTCCCGATCTTTCAGACGCGTATGCAACAGGCATCGGCGAGTGGGACAAGGTGGCGATCGCGTACGGCTATCAGGACTTCGCGCCCGGTACAAATGAGCAGCAGACACTCGACGGCACGTTGAGTGCGGCGTTTGGACGTGGTCTCATGTATCTCACCGATCAGGACGCACGCGCCGAAGGCAGCTCCAGCTCGGTGGCCCACCTTTGGGACAACGGGCGCAACGCGGTCGACGAGTTGAGCAACGTGATGCGCGTACGCGCCGCGGCTTTGCGGCGGTTCGGGGAGAACACCATTCGCGAAGGCGCGCCGCTCGCTACTATTGAAGAAGCGCTCGTGCCGATCTACATGTACCACCGATACCAGGTCGAGGCGGCGACGAAAGTGGTCGGCGGCCAGGACTACACGTTCAGCGTGAAAGGCAAAGGCGATCGCCATCCGCAGATTGTCGCGCCTGAAGAGCAACGACGCGCCCTTGCCGCGGTGCTCGAAACACTTAAACCGGAAACGCTCGCGGTGCCGGAGTCGTTACTGCGTTTGATCCCGCCGCGTCCTTCCGGCTATCCGCGCACGCGGGAAAACTTCCGCATCCGCACGCAGCCGGTGTTTGACGCGCTCGCACCCGCGGAGGCGATCTCGGATCACGTCGCGGGCTTTCTGTTCAATCAGGAACGCGCTGCGCGCCTGGTCCAGTTTCACGCGCGCGATCCACGAAATCCCGGCCTGGGCGAAGTGATCGACAAGATTCTCGCCGCGACGTGGAAAGCACCTGCCGCGCGCGGTTATTCAGGCGAGATTCAACACACGGTAAACATGGTCGTGCTGACAAATCTCATGACGCTCGCCGCCAGCGATCGTGCTTCCAATCAGGTGCGCGCCATTGCGTCGTGGAAACTCGAACAGTTGAAGACGTGGCTGAACACACAGCGCCGGCTCACGACTGACGAAAACCATCGCGCTTTTCTTTTTTACAGTTTTGACCAGATAAAACGGTTTCAGGAAGATCCGAAGAAGATGAATCTCACGACCCCACAACCGCCCCCTGACGGCCAGCCTATCGGCATGGATCAGTGGTAGGATTACGCCTCATGCGGGGACTGGAAGACTACGTCGGCCAGGTACTGGACGATAAGTATCGCCTCGAACACCTCCTCGGACAGGGCGGCATGGGCGCCGTGTACCTCGCCACACACCTCGGCACGGAACGTTACGTGGCGCTGAAACTGATCGCGCCCCAGTTCATGCGTAACAACGAGTTTGTCGAACGCTTCAAACGCGAAGCGCGCGCCGCAGGTCGTTTGCGGCACCCCAACGTGGTCGACGTCACTGACTTTGGTTTCGCGAAAGTGAAAGAAGGCCAGGTTGCTTACCTCGTGATGGAATATCTCGACGGCTGCACGCTGGGCGACGTGCTGGCGGAAGAGAAGCGCCTGCCGCTCGAGTGGGTCGCCGACATCATGGAACAGGTGTGCTCCGCGGTTAACGAGGCGCACCAACAGGGCATCATTCACCGCGACCTGAAGCCCGACAACATCTGGCTCGAGCCGAATCGTCTCGGCGGTTATCGCGTTAAGGTGCTCGACTTCGGCATCGCCAAACTTGGACCAACCACGGAAGCGCCGGTTGATGAAGGCGCCGCAGTTACGATCATCGACAACATCTCGGCGATGCGTGCGTCGGCGGATCTCGAAGTGAAAACGCTGATGCAGTCCGCCAACGTGACGAGACAGCTCACGCACCAGGAAAGCCTCGCGGACGAAGACGGAACATTGCTTTTTGGTGAGACACCTGGGGGCGAAACAAGCGCAGGCGGCGGAAACGCGCTCACTGCCACGACGGTGCCGGGCGCAGCGCTTACGCGCGTCGGCGCAATCATGGGCACGCCGCTTTACATGTCGCCGGAACAGTGCGGCGGCGGACAGGTTGATATGCGTTCCGACATCTACAGTCTCGGTGTGATCGCGTATCAAATGCTGGCCGGTGAGCCGCCGTTTTCGGGAAACACTTCGGCCGTGATGCGCGCGCACCGTCACGACGCGCCGCGCGACTTGCGCGAACACGAAGCGAAGATTCCGAAACGCGTTGCTGGTGTGGTGATGTCGGCGCTCGCGAAAGATCCTGCGGAGCGTCCGGCTACGGCGTTTGCGGTTGCCAGCTCGTTGCGCGGACAAAGCGAAGGCATCGGCGCGCTTTACCGCCGCGCGTTTTCGCTCTACAGCGAATACTTTCCGAAGTTTCTCAAACTCAGTTTGATCGCGCATATACCCGTATTCGTCACCACGATTTTGATGAGCGCGATGGTGATTACGGAGCACTTTACGCGCACCAGCGGGAAGGCCACGAAGATTGCCGTAGGCGTGGTGATGGCGATCGTCGGATTGACGCATATTCTCGCGTACATGGTTTCGAGTGCAGTGATTTCGGGTGTGACAGCACTGATCGTCACGCAACTGGCCGCGGCGCCTTTGCGGCCGGTCAAACTTCGCGTCGCCTTCGGCGTGTTGAAGAAGCGCTGGCGCCCGTTTGTCAGGACTGTGATTCGCGTAACTCTGCGGATCTTTGTGGGCATGCTGTTGCTGGTTATCCCCGGCATAGTGATGCAGATTCGTTACTCGCTGTACGCGCCGGTCGTGCTGATGGAAGGTTTGGCGGGCAAAGCGGCGATGAAACGCGCGCGTGAGTTAGCGTCGCGCTCGTGGCGCACGATCATCATCGTCTCGATCCTCCAGATCGTGATTCCGATGACTGTCAGCTTTTTCGTGGGACGGATCAGAGTCGGAATCAACGTGCCGCGCGCGACGTTGAGTTTCCAGCTCTATCAGCAGTTAGTCGGGCTGGCGAATATCTTTGTAGTGCCGTTAATCTCGATCGTGCCGGCGCTGTTATACCTGAAGATGCGGCAGTTAGGCGGTGAATCCCTCAGCACCGCGTTGACCCAGATCGAGGAAGGCGACGACCACCGCAGCAACTGGCAACAGCGTATGCGTACCCGTCTCAGTCTCCACACGCCAACAAGTCACAAGACCGGTTGAAGCCGCTCGCACGCACGTCACCAACTTTGCGTTCAAGGCACGACGCTGACGATTGTTGCTCCACCGACGAGCGCGTTCATCTTGTCGATACTGTCGACTACGACGACGAGTGTAGGACCGCCTTCTCGTTGTTCGACACTGAGCAGGAGAGCTTCGATCGTGCTGGTTGGCGGCGGTTGTGTTTTGTCTTTCTGGTCGGGAACGGGAAGTAGCGCGAGTTTAGAGCCGGGCTTCGGGGCGAGGCCCAGAGAACTCGCCTTCACCGGAACGGAGACAAGGTAGTTACCCTTCATCCCGCGGGAAACGTTCGCCGGCAGGATCTGGCTGCTACGAATCGGCGCACCGTGCTCCAGGTTCGTCAGTGCATAGCCACCAATCGCCGTTTGCAGATCGCTCAGAGTCTGTCCCCTTCTGAACGGCACTCGTCGCATCTCCACATCTTTTTCGCCGATCACACGATACGCCGCGATTCCTTGTGGGTTGGTAACGACCACCTGCTGAGGAAGGTCGCTCCTGAAGACGAACAGATACACTGCCGACGCGACTACCGCGACTACCAGCAAAGCGGCGATCACCTTGACGTTGACCACACGATACAGCGCAGCGTTTTTGATCCTGACCTTGCCGAGTCCATCGGCGATCAAGAGAGCAGTGACGACGTCTTCCGGCACTTGGGTATCGTCAGACACTTGCTTGATGCCGGTGTCAAAATTCTGGCCAACACGGGTCCACAAGTCATCGAGAGTCTTGATGCCTTTATCAGTCAGTTTAGCGACGTGCGCGTCTGACAGGCCTTCGATTTTGGCGATGCTGATCGCTCGGGGCATTGGTTGTTAAGTTTGAAACGACTACGGCCTGTTTCCTTTAGTTGATTCGCCTGCCAGTTCGGCCGAGGGAGCGGGTGCAGACGGATCGCCTCCGAACTCATCCCACGCTGTAGCAGAATGGCCTGGCAACGTCGCGTCCTTGAGTGTTTTGTTGATGCGAAACTTCAGGCTGGTTCGGGCGGGAATCTGAATGGTTTCACCCGTCGCGGGATTTCTTCCCGTCCGGGGTTTCCTTTCTGCTTTCACCAGTTTTCCAAAACCGGGCAGCACAAATTCGCCGCTCGCTTCCACCTCGCGCGTGGCCATGCGTGAGAGTTCGTCGAAAGCTTTTTTGACGTCGGCACGTTTCATTCCGGTCTTCTCGGCGAAATGATTGACGATGTCGGATTGAGTCATGCGTTTTTTAGGACCAGATTTCATTTCTCGAGCCTCCTTCCAATCACGGTTTGTTGCCTTTGGTCGATTCTCCCGGCAGCACCATCATTATTCTTCCAGGCGTGTCGTCTGCGTCGGCGGGAATCATTTTGGGGTTGATTTCATAACCAGCTTCGCGGATGCCTCGCACCAGCAGCCCTTTGAAGTGTTCACGATCGTTCTGCGTGAAAAGGCCGATATTGTATAGCGTGACGCCTTCGTCTTCGATCAAATCCGGTTGGGATACAACGCTACGCACAGCTTCCCAAACAAGACGTTGAGCCAACTCTAAATCCATGTCGTCCATACGAATCTCCTAGGGTAAGCGGACAACCTTGTACTTCAACTGCGCCTCACTTTCGTGGGCCAGTTTCTCGATCTCAAAGCGGTAAGGATTACGTCCTTCAACAGCCACATGCTGGCCGTTTAAGGTTGCTGAATCCCAGCGGTAATGGAAATTGTCTTTCAGCGTATCTTTGATGATGATCTTGTCGGCAGTTCGCTTCTTCTTATCGACGTTCTTGACGAGGATGACAACCGTTAGTCTGCGTTTGGAGAGCGATTCCTCGATTCCGCGAGTGATACTAAGCGCAAGATCAGCGGGCTCTGCTTGTACAACGAAGCCGGGCTCATCCGTATAGCGGGGCGCCAGTGGGCCATCCGGATGATCGCTATAGATCATTTGCAGCGAAATGTT
>DASUOZ010000044.1:0-2192 GCA_036276375.1 Pyrinomonadaceae bacterium
CGTTCCTGCTGGGCAACAACGACGCGATTCCGCAAACGTTCGTTTTCGATCGGGAGGGACAGCTCGCTGAACGTTTGATTGGTTTTGGACCAAACGCCGCTGACCGCCTCGACCGCGCAGTCGAAGCGGCCCTGCAAACTCCGGCTCCTTGATCATCCATTAGCAGGTTCGAATTTTGAGAAAAGCAAAAATACTGATTACGCTTGGTCCAGCTTCCCGCGAGCCGGAAGTAGTTGAAAAGTTAATCGCGGCAGGCGCGAACGGCATGCGGATGAACATGTCGCACGGCACCCACGAGGAGAAAGGCGAAGACATCGCCCGCGCGCGTGAAGCGGCTAAAAAACTGGGCCGGCCGATCGCGATTCTAGTCGATCTGTCCGGTCCGAAGATCCGCACGCGACGCCTGAAAGACGGTCAACCAGTTCAACTCAATCCGGGATCGCTTTTCATACTGACAACTGACGACATTCTCGGCGACGAGGAACGCGTTGCTACAAACTATCCCGATCTGCCGCGCGTCGTTCAACCAGGCACGAGACTGCTGCTCGACGACGGCGCGCTTGAGCTGGTGGTCGAGAGCACCACCGATACGGACGTCATTTGCCGCGTTGTCGACGGCGGCTCGCTCGGCGAACGCAAGGGCATAAACCTGCCCGGCGTGGCGCTGCCAATCGATTCGTTAACCGAGAAAGACGTCGAGGATCTCAAGTGGGCCGTCGGTCAGAATGTCGACTACATCGCGCTCTCGTTTGTTCGGCGCGCGAGTGATTGCGAGCGCGCGAAGCAACTGATCAGCGAAGCAGGCGGACGCGCGCCGCTCATTGCGAAGATCGAAAAGGCGGAAGCGATCGATCATCTCGATGAGATCATCGCCGCCGCGGACGGTGTGATGGTGGCGCGCGGCGATCTCGGCGTGGAAACAAGTGTTGAGTTGGTGCCCGTTTACCAGAAGCGAATCATCGAGCGCGCGATTCAGGAAGGGAAAATGGTGATCACGGCGACGCAAATGTTGCAGTCGATGGTCAGCAATCCACGTCCGACGCGCGCGGAGGCTTCAGACGTCGCGAACGCTGTTTGGGACGGCACGGATTGCGTGATGCTTTCCAACGAAACAGCAACCGGCGCTTATCCGATCGCGGCGGTCGCCACGATGGCGCGCATCATCGAGTCGGCCGAAACAGGCACAGAAACACATGACGGACGGCTCGAGAGATCGACGGGCCGGCAATCCGGACGAGTCAGTCGCGCGCTGTCAGAAGCGGCGGCGTTCGCGTCGGAAGAGATGGGCACGACGGTGACGGCGGTCTTCACCGATTCCGGTTTAATGGCCCGCAGACTTTCTTCACTGCGTCACGTTCAACGAATCATCGCGCTGACGCACCGTCCGGAAGTGCTTTGCGAGTTGTCGCTCATCTGGGCCGTCGAACCGCTACTGATCACGCCCGCGCAGTCGACCGAAGAGATGTTGCGGGTGGGTGAGAAAGCCTTGCTGGACGCGGGAGTGGTTGAACGAGGCGAGACGATCGTCGTGATGGCCGGACGGCTTTCGGGGCTCGGGCTGTCCAGTTCCGTCGCGATCTTTACCGTCGGCGGGAGTCTTGGTCCAACAAGACAGTGATACCACGACTTAACATGTCGGCCGGTGAATTGTTTGAGCTCATCAGGCCGTCAGTGCTAATCGTAGCCGCCTTAATCTCAACCTGGGTCCTCGGCTCCGCACGTAAACGATTCCCACTTTATGTAGCATTCGGTTGGGCGCTGGGAACGCTGTTTCTGCCGCTCGTCGTGCTCCCGGTTTATCTGGTCGTGATTCTGCTTTGGCGGCGCCCGATCTACTCACCAGCCTGGCCGTTAGTGCTGCCGCTGACGTATGGCTTGGTCGTAACCGCGGCAATCGCTGCTTACTTTTATTTCGACAGTCGCACCGTTGACGCGTATCTTGCGCGGGCCGCGCGAGCGAAACTGGTCGAGGACCACGGAACAGTGATTCGCGAATACCAACGCGCGCTCGCAATCGAAGACAATCCGCACACGCACAAATTACTCGCACTCCAATTAATGCAGGCGGGTTACTTGAGCGACGCTATTTCGGAATTTCGGCTTGCGGAGCAGGGTGGTGAGCCGGATGACTCAATCCATTACTTTCTCGGAATACTACTGGAACGAATCGATCAGAACGGTCAGGCGCGGCT
>DASUOZ010000045.1:0-3108 GCA_036276375.1 Pyrinomonadaceae bacterium
GGTGTTGGATCTCAGGCAGACGACTGATAACTCTGTTAATTGTTTCGTCAGCAAGGTCTTCCGCGTCGCACGGTGCGCGAAAGATGAAGTAGTTGATGAGTCCGAAGCGGATCTTTTCGTAACGAATACCTGCCTGGTCGCGATCCGGGCCGAGCCAGGCGAGGAGGCCCTCGAACGATTCCTGAGACATGACCCAGTTTTTATTCATTACCCGTGACGTTTTCGTTGTCGGCAAAAAACAAGGAAAGCGAGTAGCAGTGATCCGCCCAGGACCACAAAGACGGCGATCGCAGTTTTGCCAAACGAGGATTGGCTAAGGTCTTCCTGCTGATCGTACTGGCCCTGAATCACAAAACCCGCCCAATAGTATGGCGATTGCCAACGGGAATGTTTCGCAAGTTCCAGTTGCGCGTCGCGCAAAGCCGCGGCGGGTGGCATTCCTTTCGCAAACAGCGCCGCATAAAAGTGTTTCATCAGTTCGGCCGTTGCTTCGTCGTCCACTTTCCAAAGCGAAGCGACGACTCCGGCCGCGCCGGCATACATGAAACCGCGGGTGAGACCGATGAGTCCTTCACCGCGAACGTCTTTTCCGAGCGCGGTGCTGCATGCGCTTAGCACGACCAAATCGGCCGGAAGTTGCAAATTGAAGATATCGTGGAGACGAAGAAAGCCATCCTGTGCGCGGCCCTGCTGATCGACGAGCGAGAGCACGATGCCGGATTCTTCCGGACGTTCGTTGTTGATAACGCCGTGTGTGGCGATATGCACGATGCGAAAAGTCGCCAGGTCGGGACTGAAGACACGAGCGCGAGTCGCGGCGAACCCGACGGCTTTCAAACTGCCGCGCGCAGGCGCCAGCGCCATGATCTCGTTGGCTTCGCGTCCCGAGGCGAACAATCTTGGGATTTGCAGTCCGTCGGGTGTGACTCCGACGTCGCGCAGAGCACGGCGAACGGCAAGCATCTGGACCGGTTGGCCCAAAGTTCGTTGCGCCTCTCGCGATACGCGCGAATCGCTGACTTCAAACACGGGATCGGCGAGAACGGCAACCGCATTCGCAGCCGGTTGCCGGTCGCGGATCTTCGCCAGGACCACCGCCAGCGCTGAAGCTGACGGTTGATTCACGATCTCATAATGCTTGATTAATGGTTGTTGCGAATCGGGATCGATCAGTACCTGAAACGGAATGTATTGCAGCGCGCCGTCAGGAACGATCAATAAGCGCCTGGTGTTGAGTTTTCCCGCCAGCGGTTCGAGCAGGAGTTTGCTAAGCGCCGCGATTTCGCCGGGCAATGATGACGATGCTTTTGTCTCACGCGTGGCTCTCTCTTCAATTGATTCGCCGATCACCAACTGGTGATCCACGAAGACCTGGTAGAGACTCTTCGCGCGGTTTTCGATCTCGCTGCGTACGGGTAGTTCGAAACTCGAAATGCTGTTTCTCGTAACGAGCCAGGCGTAACTACGTTCGTTTCCGAGCGCGAATTCGAGTAACGCGGTCTCGTCGTTGAGTATACGTTCCTGTGTTTCCCGGAGAGTTAAAGGTTCGGGCAGCGAAACGGCAGCGCGGCTGTTGGCCTGTGTCTCGCGCAGGAGTTCGAAAAGAGACCGCGCCCGCGCGCGTTCGCTCACGGCGAACGCTTCGCGATCGAATCCCGCGGTTGGATCGCGTTTGTGCTGGAGCATCAGCACGTCGATGTAGAGATCGTAACTGTCGCGAACGGTCGCGAAGTAAGTTGAGCGTAAGTTCTGGCTCGAGACTTTGGTGCGGACGTACTCGGCGATATTGACGGCGGCTTTGATGTGTTGCGTCGCGACCTCGAGATTGCCGCGGACGCGTTCGAGATGAGCGAGGTTGTAAAGACTGAGTGTCTCGCTTTCCGGATCAGACGAACGTCGCGCGAGCACGAGTGCCCGCCGGTAATAGCCGCCCGCGCGGTCCAACTGTTTCAGAGCTGCGTAAGAGCGGCCGAGGTAATTGAGTGTGTAGGCAGCGTGACGTTGGTCCTTTGCGACGCTGAGCAGAGCGAGGGCTTTTCGATACGACGCGAGCGCGCGTTGAGTGTCGCCTTGCGAACTGTAGACCTGGCCCATCGTCAATCTCGTTATCGCTTCCAGACGACGCATTGAGAGCGCACGAAACAGATCGAGGGCGGCGGTCAGTTGTTCGAGGGCTTTGTCGTCTTCGCCAAGCGCATGATAAGCGCTCCCCAGCGCCATCTTGCTTTCGGCGGCGCCCCACTTTTGACCGTTAGCGGAAAACAACTTCACCGCAGCTTCCATCGAGTCGCGGGCCGACGCGTAGTCGCCCATTTCGATGGCCACGGCGCCGATGCCGGCGTTCACGATGGCTTGGGAAGTTTTGTCGCCAATGCGCTCGGCCAGGTCTTTGGCCGCGCGGTAAGAACCTAAAGCCTCCTCGCGATTGCCGACTTTTCGCTTGCTGTTGGCGGTCGCAATCAGCGCGAGAGTCTCAACCGCCAAATCCTTTACTGAACGGGCCAGTGACAACGCGTCGCTACACGAGCGGAGTGCGTCTTCCGGTTGGCCCAGGTTGTTGTAGTAATAGCCGAGCGCGGTCAGGGCAATTGCCTGCCCGCGTTGATTGCCAAGCTCGCGCCAGATTTCGAGTGACTGTTGTTGGTATTCACGCGCTTTGGGGAGATTGCCGAGGGCGTAGAATGTTTCACCAAGATTACTCAGTGCTTCGGCTTCGACCGCGCGATCGCGGAGGCTGCGTCCGATTTTCAACGCGGCGAGACTATTCTGCCGGGCTTTCGCGGTCTCGCCGGCGAGAAAGTAAAGATAGGCGAGATCGTTATGGACGCGCGCTTGCTCGAGCCGGTTTCGTGTCTGTCTGGCTAGTGCAAGTGCGTCTTCATAGGCTTTCCTGGCCGCGGAGTTATCAGCAAGGAGATGAAGGATCTCGCCCGCGTTTCGCAAGGCGGCGGCCGCTTCGTTGAACTTACCGGCGGCCCGCCAGAGGTCGGCCGCTTCGCGATAAAGGGCGGCGGCCCGGACGTTCGACGTTGCGAGTTGTTCGGCGCGCAGACGCGTGGCCTCGGCGAGGGGTGTTTCGGCTGTGGCGGCGGCTTTTGCGTCGCGAGC
>DASUOZ010000046.1:0-9636 GCA_036276375.1 Pyrinomonadaceae bacterium
GTAGTTGTTGCCTGGCCCAACGTCTGTACGAGCGGCATGAAGAGAGACAGGATCACGAGAAGACATTTCAGATGGCGCATGGCTTTTCCTTTGGAGGCGTGGTCCGCGAGCTTTTTGTTTGCCGAGTTCGACGAACGCGACAGTATACTAATGTTTCCGGAGGAACTTTAATGAAGAGGCTCTTCGCTTTGATTTTTGTGTTGGCTGCGCTTGCCGTATCGGTTTCAGCCCAAACCGTGGCGTTCACGAACGTCAACGTGATCCCGATGGACCGTGAGCGTGTGCTTGCCAACCAGACGGTCGTGATCAAGAACGGCGTGATCGCCGAGATTGGCGACACGAAGAAGGTGAAGCTGCCGAAGGACGCCGTGCGTGTCGACGGCACCGGGAAGTATTTGATCCCGGGTCTGGTCGACATGCACACGCACCTGTTGTCGGACAGCAACGAGTTTCCGGATTCGATTGGTCCACACGAGCTGCGCGTGATGGTGGCGAACGGCGTCACGACGGTCCGGTTCATGATCGGGACGCCCGAGTTACTGGCGCTGCGAAGCCGTTCCGCCGGCGGCAAGATTGAAGCGCCAACGATCTTCGTCGCGAGCCCGCATTTGACGGGCCGTGAACAGGGAAACAACTTCATAGTTAACACGCCGGAAGAGGCGCGGGAGGCGGTGCGCAAATCGAAAGCGGCGGGTTACGACTTCATCAAAGTGACGACGTTTATCAAGCCGGAGGTTTACGAAGCAGCGGTGGACGAAGCCGCGATGCAGAACATCCGCGTGGTCGGTCACGCAGACAGCCGGTTCGTCGGCGTCGAACGCGCCTGGAAAGCAAAACAGCAGATCGAGCACCTCGACGGATATATGGAACTACTGCTGCGCGAAGACGCGCCGATGAAAGGCAGCGTTTCCGATCTTTACATTTACAACCCGGAGAATTGGAAAAGTTTCGATTACGTTGACGAAAACAAAATTCCGGAGATCGCGCGCAAAACCGTCGCAGCAAACCCGTACGTCAATCCCACGCAGCACTTCATGAAAAACACTTTCGGAAGGCTGCGCACGGAGGAAGAGATTCGCCGGCAGCCGGACTTCCGCTTCTACCCGCCGAAGGTGCAGCAGCAGTGGCTGGACTTCTACAAGAAGAACCGCTTCATCAACACCGTGCCCCTCGAACAGCGAGCGCGTTGGATTGCATTGCGCGACAAACTAATCAAGGCAATCTACGACGCCGGCGGCCGTATCATGACCGGGTCGGACACGCCCGAGTTTCTGTGGCTCTACGGCTTCGGTATGCATCACGAACTCAAGGCCCTGAAAGACGCCGGTCTTTCCAGTTTCGCAGTGCTCGAGGCGGCCACTAAAAACCCGTCAATGTTTCTCGGCACCATCGACAAAGCCGGCACGATCGAGAAAGGGAAGCGCGCGGATCTGGTACTCCTAAACGCTAATCCGCTCGACAACATCTCCGCGACTGAAAACCGCGCCGGCGTGATGCTGAAGGGAAAATGGTACCGGCAAGAAGAATTGAACACTTGGCTCGACGAGTCGGCACGAGCAATCTCAACCTCATTTAAGGAACACTAAGGCCGAAAACCCTTAGAGCCTATTGTT
Organism: Pyrinomonadaceae bacterium; assembly: GCA_036276375.1. Classification (GTDB taxonomy): domain Bacteria; phylum Acidobacteriota; class Blastocatellia; order Pyrinomonadales; family Pyrinomonadaceae; genus PSRF01. The sequence continues at coordinate 1,614 of DASUOZ010000046.1, forward strand.
TTTTAAAAATACGTTTCGCTTCGTACGAGATGTTTGGATTGTCGACGTAGGAATCGATCACCAGCTCGCCCTGGCCGTTGATCGTCCACTTGCGCAGGTTTTGAGTTGTGACTTCACCTTTCGGTGTTTGCGACGTTGTTATGTCGGTCACCGTGATGCCGGTGTCGCCCGGTAACCAGTTCGCCGTGCGTTTACCCTTCGGCGGTGCCTGGCCGCCCGGAGGTGCGGGTGGCTGAAACTCGTGCTCTTTGCCGTCAACAATGATCGTGTCTTTGATCGTTCGTTCGTTGTTCGGCTGAATGATCTTCGTTTCGACTTCTAGGGAGTTGTCTTTGTGAGTGATCGTGAGCACCTGCGTCATGTCGCCGGGCATGCCGAAACTGCGCGCCCGATCCATGTTCCAGGTGCCGCTGAAGTTTGGCTTGGTGGCGGCCAGCGCGATCATCGATAAGACCATCATTGCAGCAAACGCAAGCAACAGTTTTTTAGCCATTGCAGTTCTCCTTTATATGGTTCCTTTTGCTCGAATGTTGACCAGCGAGAGCAACGGTCCGGTCATGAAAGTCGTGACCAGCGCCATCAACACCATCATTGCAAAGATGCGGCCTGAAAGAATACCCAAATCGTAACCGATATTCAGCACGACGAGCTCAACTAAACCGCGCGTGTTCATCAGCACGCCGATCGAGAACGACTGCGACCAGCTCATGCCCGTGAAGCGGCTCATCAACATACTGCCGCCCAACTTCCCGGCGATCGCCACCAGGATAATCACGGCGCAGAGCGCCCAGCTTTGCCAGTCGTTCAATAACGTCACCTGCGTGCGCAAACCCGTAAACGCGAAGAACAGCGGCAGCAGGGCGGCAGCGCTGAAGGCGTCGAGCTTATCGCGCAGAAACGTTCTAAAGTCGGCCGACGGCGGCATCACCACGCCCGCAACGAAAGCTCCGAACAGCGCATGAATACCGATCGTCTCCGTTATCAACGCGCAGATGAGCACAAAACCCAGCACGCCTGCAATCAAGCGCCGTGTGTGAACGTGCGAGCCCGTAGCCTGCCTCACCATGCGGCGCAACTGCGGCCGCACTACAAAGATCATCGCCGCGGCGAAGAGCAATGTGAAAACAACCGTAACCAGCGAGACGGCGATCCCGCTCGCCTGAACCAGCGCGATCACGAGCGCCAGGATGCACCAAGCCGTGACGTCGTCAACCGCTGCGCACGTTATGGCAATCGACCCGAGATTGGTTTGCGAAAGACCACGATCTTCAAGAATTCGGGCCAGCACCGGAAAGGCGGTGATGCTCATCGCGACCCCGATGAATAACGCAAATGCGCTGAATGAGGTTCCCGGAGGCGCGAGCCCGCGATACAGAAACAAGGCGAGCCCGGCGCCGAGCACAAACGGCACGATGATGCTCGCATGACTGATCATCACCGCCGCTGAGCCTTTTTCCTTCACGTGCCTGACGTTCAGCTCCATGCCGACGATGAACATGAACAACACGACGCCGATCTGGCTCAGTAGACGCAGTGTCTCCAGCGACGACGCGGGAAACACAAACGTCATAGCCTGCGGAAAGAAAAATCCCAGCACCGATGGACCGAGAACGATGCCGGCGATCATCTCACCCATCACCGGCGGTTGACCGATGCGGCGGAACAGCCTGCTGAACAGTCCCGCCACCGCCAGGATCACGACGATCTGTAGCAGCAGAATACTGAGCGGCGCGCGGAAGTTTTGCCACAGAATTCCACTGATCGATCCGTGTTCATCCGTGATCGTCTGTGGCCCTGACCCAAGCCACAGGATCAGCCCGACTGCCGTCACGAAGAACAGCAGCATCAGGACGTAGACGAAATAGTGCTTGCGATCCAAAAAACTGAAGCCAGACGGCATGTGCAACCTATGAATTGCTCTGCGCGTAGTACACGGATTATACAGCCCAATTGCTCATCCGGTGCTGTTGATGCTAACTTGCTGGGTTCATGACTATAGACGTGGCGCAAACCAGAACCGAAGTAGGGAATTATTTTGTCTCGAACTACCCGCCTTTCTCCCAGTGGAAGCCCGAGTTTGTGTCAGCAGCGATCGACGCCCTAGCGCAGTCGCCGCGCGTCGATGATCCGCTGGGTCTCTACCTGCACATCCCGTTCTGCCGCAAGCGCTGCCTGTTCTGCTATTTCAAGGTCTACACCGACAAGAATGCTTCCGAGATCGAGGTCTATCTCGACGCGCTGATCAAAGAAAACGAGCTTTACAGCCGCACTGCCGCGTTTCAGGGCCGGCAGCTCCGCTTCGCTTATTTCGGCGGCGGCACTCCTTCCTACATCAGCGACAAACAACTGCGTTATCTCGTTGACGGGTTGAATCGTCACGTGAGCTGGGCAAACGCGGAAGAGGTCACCTTTGAATGTGAGCCCGGTACGCTAAATAAGACGAAGCTGCAAACGCTGAAAGAGATCGGCGTGACGCGTCTGAGTATCGGTGTCGAACACTTCGACGACGAGATTCTGGCCGCAAACGGGCGCGCGCATTTGTCACCGGAGATCTATCGCGCCTACGAGTGGGCCCGTGAAGTCGATTTCCCGCAGGTCAACATCGATCTCATCGCGGGCATGATGGGTGAAACGGAAGAGAAGTGGCGCGAGGCGGTAAAGCGCGCTCTCGATCTCCAGCCCGACTCCCTGACCATCTACCAGATGGAACTGCCCTACAACACCGTCATTTCGCAGGACATCCTGAAGAAGGGGATTGCCTCGCCAATTGCGGACTGGGCCACGAAGCGGCGCTGGCTAAACTACGCTTTTGAAGAGTTTCTGGCGGATGGCTATGAGATTGCCGGCAGCGACATCGTGGCCACCAAAAAGAAGACTTGCCGGTTCATTTATCGGGATGCACTGTGGCGCGGCGGCGACATGATCGGGCTCGGCGTTTCCTCGTTTTCGCACTTTGGCGGGGTTAATTTCCAGAACGCGCACAACTTCGAGGAGTATGTGCGCATCCTTAACGAGGATCGCCTGCCGATTTATCGCGCGGTCTCGCTGACGCCAAAACAGCGACTGATTCGCGAAATGGTGCTGCAACTTAAAACCGGAAAGCTCGATACCGGGTATTTTCAAGAGAAGTTTGGGATTGACGTTTGGAACGAGTTCCGACCTGTTTACGAGGATTTGGCGGCTAAGGGCCTGCTGCAACGCGGCAACGGCGCGATGGAGCTGACGCGGTCCGGGCTTTTGGAAGTGGACCATTTTCTGCCGGAGTTTTTTGAACCTGAACTGAGAACCGTACGCTACGCATGAACACAAATAATTACGACGTCATTGTGATGGGTGGTGGACCTGCCGGGAGTTCCGTCGCGAGTATTCTGGCGCGCGAAGGCCGCCAAGTGATTTTGTTTGAAAAAGAAGTGTTTCCCCGCCATCACATCGGCGAGTCGTTGATGACGGACACTTACTGGACGTTCCGGCGCATGGGCTTGCTCGAGAAACTCAGGGACAGCCCGTTTGTGCGTAAGTACAGCGTGCAATTTGCAAACTCCGCGGGCAAGGAGTCGCGCCCGTTCTACTTTTTCGAAGCCGTGCATCACGAGAGCGCCGTGACGTGGCAGGTGACGCGCGCGAAGTTTGACGAGTTGCTGATTAATCACGCCGCTGAGCAGGGCGCGACGGTCCATCAGGGCGTGCTGGTCAAGCAGGTTTTGTTCGAAGGCGATCGCGCGGTCGGAGTTGAAGTGCAGATGCAGGACGGCTCGCGTCAGAAGTTCTTTGCGAAAGTGGTTGTCGATGCGACCGGCCAGACGGCGATGCTGTCAAACAAGTTTCGCTGGCGGGTGCGCGATCCGCACCTGAAAAAAGCAGTGCTCTATTCGTACTTCAAGGGCGCGCATCGCGAGCCGGATCTGAATGGCGGCGCGACGCTCGTGTTGAGAACTGAGCCGGGCAGTGGCGGTTGGTTCTGGTACATTCCTCTGGAAAACGACATTACGAGCGTTGGGATCGTTGCCGACCCTGAGTATCTCTTGCAAGGTCGCGGTCAGGACCTCGCGAAGATCTTCCAGGAAGAGATCGAGAAGTGCGAACCGTGCCACAAGCGTGTAGCGAAGGGTGAGCGCGTCGACAAAATCTACTCGATTCTCGACTACTCTTATCGTTCGAAACACAACGCCGGCAACGGCTTCATCATAATCGGCGATGCGTACGGGTTTCTCGACCCCATCTACTCGTCGGGCGTGTTGCTGGCGTTGAAGATGGCGGAGCTCGCGGCCGATGCGATTCACGATTCTTTCCAGCACGACGACTTTTCCCCCGCACGGCTTGGTCAGTATCAGACAAAGCTCGATCGCGGCATCGAGTCGATGCGCAAGCTGGTCTACGCGTTCTACAACGATGGTTTCAGCTTTTCCGGTTTTCTGCGGAAGTATCCGGATGAGCGAAGCCACATCATCAACCTGCTGATCGGTGATGTGTTCAAGGAGGGTGTGGACGAGGTTTACGGTCCGATGTCGGAGTTTGCCGAGATCCCGCCGCCGCTCTACGAGCAAGTCGACGGCACGTTTGCGCCGCAGACGCCTACTGGTGAGGAGTCGGATCTGTTGTTAACTGCGAAGTACAATTACTTCGACGACCTCGCACAGGTAAACGAGTAAGTTCGGCAAGAGTGATGTCCTAAATAGCGTTCTTCTCTGCACAGAGACAGCCAAGACGGTAACTGGTTCACACGCGCGCACAGATTCGTTAGACCTGTGGTACTATGCGCCCAGCAATACCACCTCACATTTGGGAGTGTCTAATGACCAACGAAGACCGACAGCGCACGATGGAGTTCATACTCGAACAGCAAGCCCAGATTGCTGTTCATATCCAACAACTCGAAGAAGAACGAATTCGCGATCGTCCGCGGTTAGTGCGGTTGGAAGAGTCCTTCTTGCAACTCGTCGAGTTAAACAAAACCGTTGATTATAGACTGGACACATCCGAAGCGGAGAGTAGTCGACTGGAAGATGCTTTAGTTCGCTTCACCGAAACCAATGATTCACGACTGAACAGATTAGAATCCAGAGCGACGAGACTCGAGGACTCGTTTCAGCTATTGGTTCGACTGGCAGAAGTCTCCGAGACGAGACTGGAGAAACTAGAGTCCAGAGCGAATCGCTAAGGCTCCTAATAGCTGTTCCAGTTACGCACTCACTAATCAACTAGAACAACAACTTCAACCCAAACTGAATATGCCTTGGGTCGCGGGCGGAGGTGATGCGGCCGAAGGTCGGCGAGCCCAGGAAATTATCGGGCAGGTTGAAGTTCGGGTGGTTGAAGAGGTTAAAGGCCTCGGCGCGAAATTGAAGATTCAGACGTTCGCTCAGCGCCGTGTTCTTCATCAACGAGACGTTTACGTTCTGAAAGCCCGGGCCGTCGACAATGTTCCGGCCGGCGTTGCCAAAGGTGCCCGGCGCGGGGAACGCGAATGCGCTCGTATTGAACCATTGCTCCGTCGTCCGATTTGAGAGCTCCGGATTGCCGGCAACGTTCGGACGGTCGTTGGCGCCGAACCCCAGAATCGATCGGCCGGTGCCGCTGTTGTCGATCTCAGACAGCAGCGCGACCGTAAACGGACGCCCTGACTGGGCCGTGATGATGCCGTGAGTTTCCCAGCCGCTCAAAACCGACGTCACCCAACCATCGTTCGCCAGATACTGGCGCCCTTTTCCAAACGGCAGCGCCCACGAATAACTCACTGACAAACGATGCGCCACGTCGAAGTTTGAACGCCCGCGCTCAGCCGCGACGTTGTAACTGTTCTGCGGAAAGTTTGGATCTCCCGCGCTGCTGAAGAAGTTTGAAGCATCGTCGATCGACTTGGACCACATGTACGAAGCCAGCGTCGTGAAACTACGCGATAAGCGACGTTGAAAGCGCACTTGAAGCGCGTTGTAGTTTGAATTCGCACGCGACTCGAGCAGATTGATGTCGTCAAACCGCGGATCCGGCCGCGGCACGATCGGGAAACCGGGCGGCAACACACTCGGTTGCGGCTGATTGATATCGCGCGCCGTCAACAGCTTCGTTCCCTTCGAACCGACGTAAGCGACTTCCAAAACACTCCGGTCGCCAAGCTGCCGCTCGATATTGAAGTTCCAATGCTGCATGTAACCGGTGCGCAGGTCGCGTTGAATGGCGAGCGCTGAATCCGGCAGGGGGAAGGGGAAGAAGGATGGAAACGGATCGTTGAGCGTTAGCGGCAGACCCGGCAGCGAAAAGAAAATGTTGTTGTCGAAGAACGGCGAGTTGAAGTAAAGGGCTTCCGCTGGCGCGAGCGGCGACTGGTCGTAGTAAACGCCGTAACCGCCGCGCAGCACCGTCGCCTGATCGTCACCGATGGTCCACGCGAAGCCGACGCGCGGCGCGAAGTTGTTTCTGTCAGGCTCGAAGCCGCTGCGCGGAACGCCGTTCGTTCCCACCGGCACGAGCGATCGGGTGGCGACGTCGTAAAGCGTCGCCCGGTCATCTTTATCAACGGACGGCGAGTTGTACTCGTAACGCAGTCCGCCGACCAGCGTGAGGCGCGGCGTCACGCGGAAACTGTCGTTGACGAAAAAGTTGTAACTCTCCGTGCGAATCTGCTGCGGATTGTCGACGCGGGCCACACTCGTCAACAACGGAAAGCCGAGCAGCAAATCACCCAAGGAATTGTTAGTGAGCGTCAGGAACGGCGAGAACTGCAAGCGCCCTCGCGACTCAACATCACGAAACGCATTCTGCTGCGAGAAACGGAAATCGAGACCAAACTTAATCAGGTGATTGCCGTGCACGTAACTGGAATTGTTAAGTAACTGGTAGACGTTCGTGACGCTGTTCTGCGGATTGTTTCCTTCATCGCCGAGCGGCGAGAAGCCCGTGACCGTGATAAAGCTCAATCCCAAATCGCGGTCCCGCGGCGAGATAGTCGGCAGTCCAACGTCAGAATTGAGAACACTCGCCTCCTGCGTTACAGAAGCCGCGACGCGACTAAACGCCACCCGCGTTTCGTTCACCAGGTTTGGCGTGAGCACCAGCGTCAACGCACCCATCGCGTTCTGACTGCGTCGCTTCACGGTGTCGCCAAAGCCCGGCACCAGTGAAAACGAGGCGCCAGTAAACGGTTCAAACAGATCTCGATCGCCGAAACTGTATCTGAACGTCAGATCTGCTTTATCAGTCAAAACATGATCGACGCGGACGTCGAAGCTGTCGTTGTCGTCACGTTGCGTCGGCGACGAGACGAAGTTCTGGAACGGCACATTGCGGTTCGGGAGGGGATAAAGCGCGGCAATCGCACGGCCGACCGGGTTAATAAAGAATGATGGGATCACGCCGTTGTCAAACGGCTGGCCCGTGAATGGATTGGTGGGAACACCGAACACGCTTTGCGAGAAGTCGCCCTCGCGTTCAGCCGCCGTCGGAACGTTTGTGATGCGCGTGACGCCTTCACGCGAGTGCGTGCCTTCGTAGTCGGCGAAGAAGAACGTGCGGTCACGTACGATTGGACCGCCAATCGCGCCGCCAAACTGATTGCGAATGTACTTCGGCTTCGGCTCCGAAGCAGGCGCAAAGAAGTTGCGAGCATCCAGCGCGGCATTGCGGTGAAATTCAAACAGCGAGCCGTGGAAATCATTCGAACCCGAATTCAGAATGACGTTGATCTGCGCGCCCGGATTGCGGCCAAACGAAGCATCGTAAGTGCTCGTCAGCATTTCAAACTCGCGGATCGCCTCGACCGAGGGACGAACGCCGAACGTGTTGAGTTTGGGATCGATGTTGTAAACGCCGTCCAGCAGGAAGTTGTTGGCGTCTTCACGCGCGCCGTTGACGCTGAACGCGAAATCACCGCGCACTGAACCCGCTGAACCCGGCGCTGGCGGCGCCGCACCAGGCACGAGCAAACTGAGCTCATAAAAATTTCTTCCGTCGAGCGGCAGTCCGGTGATCTGGCGATTTTCGACCACGGTGCCGAGCGATGCCGTGTCTCGCTTCAAGTTGGCTTCAA
>DASUOZ010000047.1:0-2167 GCA_036276375.1 Pyrinomonadaceae bacterium
AAAGGCCTGAATCCACAACAGTCGTCGCGGCGTGGTCGTAGCACCGGTTTCGATTGCCAGCCACGTGTCACCCACAAAGTAAATCACGCAAACGAAGAACAGCGAGGCGGTAAGCGCGAAAACAAACGCGATCGAAACGCCCGTCTTTAACGCCTCTTTAAAACTCAACTTCTCTCCGCGTTCGCGCTCCAGCGCTTTGATCCCGAGGAAGATCATCACGAAGTGAAGAACGTTGAAAAAGACCGGGCCCAAAAGCGCGTGGACCGGCGACTGCGCGTTGGCGACCAGCGTGTGCGCGGCCAGCACCCAGATGATCAACCCGAGCGCCGTCAGCAGGCCATACTTGATGGGGATTTTCATGTTTACTCCCACGCCGGTTTGGCAGCGCCGTGTGCGTCTTGCCAGTAGGGCGCCCAAACAAGCGTTAGTAGTTTGACGTTGATGTTGGCTTTCGTCGGTTTCAGGCTCACTGTTTCGAGCTGTTCTGTTGTCGGGTCGAGTGAACGCTCGATCGTTTCCGCTTCGGCCTGGAATTCTGCTTCGAGATGGGCAAGCCGTTGCGACACTGCGGCGACGTTCTCTTCCGCGCGGTCGACGTCGTCGGTTTGTCGCATCGTGCGGCTGACGCCGCGTGCGGCGGTGGTGGCACGGCCAAGCACGCCTCCGCGTTTGCGGCCCATGAACGACGACAGCAGTGTGGCGCCAAACGAGATCGCCGTCTGGTATCGTTGATCCTTGGCTTGTTCCGCTTCGCGCGCGACAGCTTGTTCCGCGCGGCGCTTTCGTTCTTCGAGTTGCGCAAACCTGCCGGCGTACTTTTGTCGCAACTTATCGACGGCCTGATCGCGTTGTTCGCGCGCGAGCTGCTGCAAACGCACGCGGAAGTCGCGCTCCGACTCGCCGGGGTTCGAGGCGATGTCGAGGCTGGGCGACGCCAACAGCTCGAGTCGCTGATTGCGATAAAGCCAGTTTGCGAAGTCTTTGCGCCAAGTGGCGTAGCTTTTCACTTTCGACGCCTTGGCGGGCACGTCTGCGAATTGCGCGTTGGGTTGCGGTTCGGATTCGAGATCTTCTAGCGGTACGTTGAGTGTCGTCGCGTCGGCCCAGTCTAAATCTATCGGTCCGTCGTTGATCGTTGTGAGCAGCGTGACCTGTTCGGTCAGGTCGATGGTTTTAGACTTGCTGTAGTGAATGTCGGCGGCGCCGAGCAGGATTGGCTGATACGAGAGCGTCGTGTTGGCGTCCGCGGAAGAACGCAGGGGAAGGTAGTACTGGGGTATGTCGGGAGATAGGTGTGGGCGCGACTGCGTTCGAGAGGTGCTCGTGGGCACGGCTGAAGGGGGAGAAGGGATTGGGGCCGTTGGCGGAACAGTGGACGACACTTGCGGAGCAGCGCCAGTGTTCGAAATCTGCGGAGCACCGCCAGCGCTCGTTTTCAACGGATCCATCAAGGTCTTGATCTGCGTCCGCGTCAACGGACCACGCAAGTACGACATGGCCCAGCGCGTTTCAAATACTTCCGGCGCGTCGTCGTGCACGTTGTTCAGCAGGAAGATTCGATTCGTGAGTCCCGCGAGCACCTCTTCCATCTCCTGCTTGTCAAACTTCTGACCCGTTCCCGCGGCGATGCCTTCCAAACCGTCCAACACGCGCGCTTTGTCACGTTCGGTTTGCAAACGGCCGATGAACCACGTGCCGGTGTTTGCCAGTCCTTTGTAATCGAGATCGACCGGATTCTGTGTCGCCAGCACCACTCCCAAACCAAACGCGCGTCCCTGTTTCAACAACGTCAGCAACGGCAACTTCGACGGCGGATTCGCCACCGGCGGAAAGTAACCAAAGATCTCGTCCATGTAGAGAATCGCGCGCAGGCTCGTGGTCCCCGACTGCGCTCGCACCCAACCCAACACCTGGTTCAACAGCAGCGACACGAAAAACATCCGCTCGGCATCGCCGAGATGGGCGATGGAAAAGATCGACAAGCGCGGTTTGCCCACTGAGGTGTAGAGCAACTGCTGCACGTCCAGCGGCTCGCCTTCCATCCAGCTCGCAAAGCTCGGCGACGCGAGCAGGTGATTCAAGGCCATCGCCAGTTCCAGCCGATCTCCGGCGGGAAAGAACGCGTCGAGCTCCATCACGCCGATCTTCGTCATCGGCGGCGTCTGGA
>DASUOZ010000048.1:0-6307 GCA_036276375.1 Pyrinomonadaceae bacterium
CGGGCGGCAGTCATCACCCGGAAGCGGAACAAAAGGACGGCAACGGCAGTAACGGCCGAGGGAAAAAGCAGAAGCGAGAACGCAAGGGATGAAGCTACTGATCGCCAACGGATACGTGATCGATCCGGCGCAGCAGGTAAACGCCGGGCGAGATCTACTGATCGAAAACGGCCGCGTCGTTGATCTTATTAATCGCGGCGAAGCCGCCCCGGAAGACGCTCACGTGCTCGACGCGACGGGCCTCGTCGTCGCGCCGGGTTTCATCGACTTGCACACACATTTGCGCGAGCCGGGCCAGGAATACAAAGAAACAGTCGCGACGGGCGCGGCCGCCGCGGTCGCGGGTGGTTGGGCGAGCATCTGTGCGATGCCGAACACAGACCCCATAAACGACAACCCCGCGGTCACGCGTTTCATCCTCGACCAGGCCCAATCAGCAAAACTCGCCAACGTTTTTCCCATCGGCGCAGTTACCAAAGGCAGCGGTGGTAAAGAGCTCGCCGAGATGGGCGAGATGAAAAACGCCGGGATCGTGGCGGTGTCGGATGACGGCCGTCCGGTGCCGACCTCCGGCATGATGCGCCGCGCGATGGAATACGCGCGCGGATTTGATCTTCCGGTCGTCGATCATTGTCAGGATTCATCGTTGAGTGCGGGCGGCGCGATGCATGAAGGGCGCTGGTCGTTGATTCTCGGCTTGCGCGGAATGCCCGCGGCCGCTGAGGAGGTCGATGCGGTCCGTGATTGTGTGCTGGCGAAGTTAACGGGCGCGAGAGTGCACATCGCGCACGTCTCAACGCGCGGCTCGATTGAAGCCGTTCGACAGGCTAAAAACGAAGGTTTGGCTGTGAGTTGTGAAGTCACGCCGCACCACTGGACGCTGACGGACGAAGCGGTTGCGGAATACGACACAAACACCAAAATGAGCCCGCCTTTGCGCAGCCAGGACCACGTGGACGCGATTCTGGCGGCGATGAAAGACGGCACGATCGATGCGATCGCCACCGATCATGCGCCGCATCATCTGGACGAAAAGGGACTGGAGTTTGACCAGGCGCCGTTTGGGATTACGGGTCTGGAAACGGCAGTCGGACTCGCTTTTGACCTCGTTCATCAGGGATTGATCGACCTCGAGCGAGTGGTGGAGATGTGCGCTACGAATCCGGCGCGAATCTTCAGTCTGGCGGATCGTGGCTCACTGAAAAAAGGTACTCACGCGGACGTCACGATTCTCGATCCGCAACTCGAGTGGGTGTTTGACGTCAATCGCTCAAAATCGAAGAGCCGGAACACGCCGTTCAACGGACGCCAGCTGCACGGCGCCGCTGTGGCCACGATCGTCGGTGGTCGTTTGGTCTATCTGCATCCCGATTACAATCGCATCAACGAGCCTCAGCAGCGTGGTGCAATGGCGAGCGGGCACGGATCGAAGAAATAAAACCCACACTTCCGACACCACAAAATCATTGCCAATCCGGAGACCTCGCCCTAAAATGCTCCGGACTCGTCGCGCCCAATTAAATATTCCCAGACCCCTACACCACCCGGAGGTCACGATGAAGAGTAAGCTTTGCAGCCTTACAGGTATTGCCGCACTCGTCATATTGCTGATCGCTCCTGTGTGCGTAGCTGACAAAAGCTCGACCAGGTTGCTGAAGCAACAAGAGCGCTATACCTTGTCGCTCGAGTTGGAGTTTACAAAGAAGGAACAGAATGCGCTGGAACACGCGATTTCAGTCCTCTTTGACGTTGGTCCAAACGGATATGCCACCGGTTTCCTGGTAGGGAACGGACTGGTAATGACTGCTTATCACTTGATCTCGGGAAATCTGAGCACCACCAAGAAGGTGATGCTGGGTTTCAAATCGACCGACGAGCTCAGCGTGAAGGTCTACGTCGACGGTTGTCGCGCCAAAGTAATCAAAGTGGACAAAGAAGCCGATCTTGCTTTGCTCGAGATGTGCCGTAATTCCAAGGACGCCAAGGCGCCAACGTTTCAAACAGCGCCGGTCAAGGACGACAAACTCGTTCTCATCGCCCGACCTCACGGTGACAAAGTGGTGAGCCACGGCAGCTTTTACGGAAACTACATGTTGGGGACCCAGGAATATTGGTCGGTGAAGATCGACAGTCGCGATGGTTTTTCCGGCAGTCCGGTTTACAACTCGAAAGCTGAAGTCGTGGGCGTATTCAGCGGCTACGACTGGTCGCAGAAGCTCGCCTTAATCAGCCCGAGTACACGGGCCCAAAAGCTGCTGGACGAGTATCACGAGGAGTCGTCCGCCAAGCCCACACAGCCGTAGCTGTTGGAGTGGTTGATCAGGAGTTCAGCATCAGGCTGCCGGGTGAGAGTAAACCGAACTACTTAGCTCGAAGACTGGGTTTACGAAACGGCTTCGCCGCGCATCCGGGGGCAGAGCCCAGGATAAACAGGCGCTGAGGGCGAAGCGTAGCCTCGCCTCGGGCGGCAAAGCCGCACAGAACTCGCTCACTTACGCTCCAGGTGATTCCTCAGTGAGCGCTTCAGGTGCTCGCGGTGCATTTCCTTGATGAGATAGAGCTCGGGGATGTGGATGCCGCGCATCGACCGTCCGGCGATCTGCGCCGACACGATGAGGTAGTTTGCCAGTTGGTTGGCGGCGAGTTGCCAGCGCGGCAGCACGCGATGCTCGAAGTAAAAACCGGCCTCCAACTTTACCCGCAGTTTCTCGTCTGATGACCAGCGCTTCATCGAGCTCTGCCCGCCGTGATGAAGCACAACGGCTTCCGGTACGAACATCAACTTCCAATCAGTTCTCGTGATCCGCCAGCACCACTCATTGTCTTCCGAGTACATGTGAAACCGTTCATCAAACCCGCCGACTTCCTCAATCATCTGCCGTCGCGCCAGGATCGCCGCGCCGCTGAGCATCGGCACGCAACGCTGGCGATCGTGGTCCCAGTGCCGTCCCAGCAAAAGTTCGCCGCGAATGCGTTGCGGCAGCAGGTAGTAGAGTTTTAGTTGCGACAGGATGGTGTGCCACACGCGCGGCGGATTAAAGAAGGCGCTGATTTGCAGCGATCCGTCGGGGTTCAGGATCTTTGGCCCACAGGCGCCGATCTTCGGATCGGCGCGCATCGTGCGCATCAGCGTGTCGATAGTTTTCGGATGGACCTCGGTGTCAAGATTGAGCAGAAATACAAACGGCGAGTCGGTGAGCGCAAACGCCTGATTGTTGGCGGCGCCAAAGCCGCGGTTTTCGGCGTTGTGAAAGATGCGTAGTTGCTGGTTGGAACTTAAGAAAGTGCCGGCTTCGCTCGCATTCAACAGCGCGAGGCTCTCGTCGCTCGAAGCGTTGTCGATGATTACTACTTCATACGTGACGCGCGGCTCCGAACTGACAATCGTCTCCACGCACCGCCGCAAAAGATCGCCGCCATTCCAGTTGACGATGATGATCGAGAGATCAGTATTCAAGAGACGAGGTCCTTAGCGGCGCTCTTAAAACCATTTGCATATTCGTGATAACGCATTGTCAGCAACTCGCGCAAGATGCGCGGCACGCGGCTGAGCCGCTTTCGCGGCAGGTTGGCGCGCACGTCGAGGTGACTTGAGTAGTTTGCGGCAAACGCGAGTGCGCGGCGGACGTCGTATGAGTTTTGCTGGGCGAGCAGGCGTTCCTCCAGAACTGAGAGTATGCGGTGTAAATCCGTGGCTGAACTGCGGCGGCGCAAAGCGGACCCGAAAGCCTGTAAGCCGCTTTCGGGTTGCAGGGCGGAACGCTTTGGCGCGCCAATCTGCTGACGTTCGTGCTGGCGATACTTGATCAGCGGTTGTTCGATAAAAGCGACGCCGGCGACGGCGGCAATCGTCAGCGCGATCCAGCCGTCGTGAATCATGGCGATGTTTGTCGGAATCGGCAACGCCAGCTTCACATGATCAGACCGAAAAGCCATGGTGGCCCCGGTCACGGTCCAACCATTCACGAGCACGTCGAGCGATCGGCCGTCGCGCATGAGTTTCTGTTTGTGAGCGTCAAAGCCGACGGCGTTCCAGAGACGGCGGTCTAAAGGGTTCAAATTCCTGTCGACGAGATCGGCGTCAGAAAAGACCAACCCGGCGCCGGGATTCTCGGTAAACAAACGCTCGATACGTTGCAACTTATCGCTGTTCCAAACGTCGTCCTGATCGCACAGGGCAATCACATCGCCGGTACACAACCCGATCGCGCGGTCGAAGTTTTTTACCGAACCGACGTTTTCGTCCGAAAAATAAAGTGAAACGGGCAGCGCTGACGTTCGCGCAAATGATTCCAGGAGCGCCCGCGTTTTGTCCGTGGAGGCGTCGTCGCAGATGATTAGTTCATCCGGCGGCCGCGTCTGTTCGGCGATGCTGGCCAACTGCGCGGGCAGAAAATCGGCGCCGTTGTAAGTGCACATCGCCACGGAGATTCGCATAGCGCGCATTCTACATCTCCGTTTAGACCGTGGCTAATAAACCTTTCGTTCCTGGACCTTTTCCTTGGTCGCGAGACTGAAACGTGGCTCCGCCGTCCCGCTGCCGTCGATCATCGACGAGACATGCTCGCCGACTGCCGGACCGTGTTTGAAACCGTGACCCGAGCCGCCGCCGACGAGCCAGACGTTTTCGAACTGCGGATGGCGGTCGATCAGAAAGTCGCCGTTTGAGGTGTTTTCGTACTGGCAAACGCGCGTTTCCGTCACCGGCGCGCCGGCGAGCGCCGGCAGACGGCGCGCGAGATAAGCACGAACGGCTTTCAGAGATTCGCTCGAGACGAGACGGTTACCGTCATCCGGATCGAACTCCGGTCCATGCGCATCAATGGCGATCTTGGCGCCGCGGCCGTCGAGCGCGGGCATGCCATAAACCAGGTCGGTGAAATCCACCCACGTCGGAAGTTTGGGCGGTTTCAAGAGATCGTCTCCGGGCGCGACGCCGAGAAAGAAGACTTCCTGTTTGGTCACGTGTATCCGTTCACCGAGTAATTCAGGGAACAATTTCGGCAGCCACGGGCCACACGCAAAGACCACGTGCTCGGCAACGATTTCCCGTCCTGACGTTGTGCGGAGCGTTTGACTGTCAATCGGACCGGCGATCGCTTCCTCCAGATAATCGACGCCGTTTGCGCGTGCTTTCAACGCGACCGCCTGCACGGCGCGACGCGCCATCAGTACGCCCGCGCCTGCTTCGAGGATGGCCCAGTCGACCCCGTCAAACTGCAACTGCGGAAATCGCTCGCGCAGTTCGTCGTAATTAAGTCGTTCGGCTATGGCCCCGACCGCGAGCAAATTCCTGAGCGTTGCTTCGCAATACTCATCCGGTTCGCGAGCCAGCCAAAGCACGCCCGTGCGATGAAACAGCGGGGTCGCGCTGTCGCACGTCGCAAAAAACTCTTCCCACAGCTTTAACGATCGCTGCGCCGAGCGCGTGTAGATCTCATCCGGTCCATAACCCAGACGCATAATGCGCGACTCGCCACCCGAGCTGGCGCGACTATTTCCCGGCCCATATCCGTCGAGCAACAACACGGAGCGGCCGGTCCGGTTGATTTGATACGCGGTCCACACACCGAAGACACCCGCGCCGACCACCGCGACCTCGTAGCTCTTCGCCGATTGCATGCGCGACTTGTACTCGGTAATCTTTAGCGCCAACATGCCGGAACTCGAAATTGGCGCCACCGCCACAGCCGAACTCGTCGTTGGTCCAACAGATCTCGCGAGTTCTATCTCTAACGAACACGGCGATTCGTTTCCCGCGGTACTTGCGACCGCCCGCATGGTTGCGCTGATGGAGATGGCCGCCGCGCGCGCGATGCAACCGGTGCTTGGGCCAGGCGAGTTGTCGGTCGGGGTGACCGTCGATATCACTCACACGGCGCCCACTCCGCCGGGGGCCGTCGTTACAGCCAACGCCCGGTTTACCGGCCGCGAAGGAAAGCTGTTCGTTTTCGAAATCAGTGCTGAGGATCAGGGCGGGGAGATCGGACGCGGCTCGCACAAACGCGCCATCGTGGAAACTGAACGTCTTCAGCGCGCGGCCGCAAAACGCACCGCGCAATGAGTAAGTATCCACAGATTACACAGACCGTCTGCGTAATCTGTGGATGGATTTCTAACGTGGCTGTTCGCCTTCGACGATCAGCTCGTTCCTGACGCTGAACAAACCCGGCACGCCGCGCGCGCGAATGTAAGCCAACTGCGCGTCGTTCCTGCTAGCCACGACGCCTTTCAAGGTCGCGTGACCGCGTTTCACGATCAAATGAATCGGCGGCACTGACTGCGTCGCGTAGCGAAACAGCGGCGA
>DASUOZ010000049.1:0-5834 GCA_036276375.1 Pyrinomonadaceae bacterium
AAAAACCGACAAGACCGATCCGATGGGTGGCGACTGCTCGTGCCTGTCCATCAAAAATTACCCGCGCGACACGCGCCGGCGCCGAGAGCGCAAGCGGCCCTTCGGACAGGCACCAGCCCTTGCGCCATCGTTCTTTGGGCAAGAGTCGCAGGCGGGCGAATCGTAAGTGTCCGCAGGCGCTGTAACAGATGCGCTCATTTATGACAGTCGATAGTGCGAGACTGAGCGTCGGTATCGGCTTCGGTCTACTTTGTCTCTCCTTAGTCTTGACGGTGCGCGCTCCGCAAGCGAGCGCGCACTTGTCAGACCCCAGCCAACAAACTCCACAGGACGCTGATGCCCTACTCGCACTGAGTCAACAACAGAACGCGACCGACCACCAACTCGCCTTACAAACCGCGACCCAGGCGTTGCAAATCTTCCAACTTCTCAACGACGATGCGGGCATGGCCCGGGCGCGTATGCACATCGGCCAGTTTCAAACAGCCCAGGGCAATCTGGTAGAAGCGGTGGCTGTCTATCAAACCGCACTCACCTTTTGGCAACAGCAAAACAACACTCAGCAACAAGCGATAACGTTGCTGGAATTGAGCTTCATCGAGCAGCGCAGAGGAAACTGGTCCGCCGCACTCGCCTACGTCAGCCAGGCACAGCCTTTGGTTAACGAGCAGACAGAGCCCACCCAAGCGGCGAGGATCGCGAATAGCTTCGCGGCGATTTACTACGAGAACGGCTGGCCGGAATTGGCCCGCGGCGAGTATGAACGCTCGCGTGAATTCTATCGCCAGGCAGGGGCGCCACGGCCCATTCACCGGATGACTCTGCTCATCGGCTACATGTATTTGCTCGAACAGAATTACCCGGCGGCCGCGACTCACATCAACGAAGCACTCGCAAACCTCAGTTTTAATTTAGACAAAGCGCAGTGCTACGAGTACCTGGGCCAACTTCATATCGCGCTTCAGGAGTACCCGGTCGCACTTCAGCATCTGCAAGCGGCGTTAGCGATCTACGAAGCGGCGCACAATCCAATCGAGGCGGCTCGAGTCGTGGCCCTCATCGGCCAGATTGAAGACCAACCAGCTACACTGTCGCTCGCTCGTGCCAATTACCTGCGCGCGCTCGAAACATTTCAAAGGTTGCAGGACCGCGTGAACGAAGCCGCGCTCAACTTCTCTCTTGGGAAACTCGAGATGAAAGTGCGTGACTACGATCGGGCCGAGATGTATTTCAAACGCTCCGTCGAAACGACCGAAAGCCTGCGACATGCAGTCATTGGCCGCGACCTGACCACTACTTACGCCGCGACAGTCTACGAACGTTATCAGGCATACATCGATTGCCTGATCCGCAAACACAAGTCGCAACCCTCGCTGCGATTGGACATCGAGGCGCTTCAGACCAGCGAATTGGCGCGCGCACGTTCGCTGGCCGAGTTATTGCGAGACGCGCAAAACGCTTCCGCACGAGGTGCACACGCGGCGCTCGTCAAACGAGAAAGGGAGTTGCGACAAGCCATCAGCGAGAAGATGAATCTGCGCACCGGCTTGTTAGTGAACGAAATGAAACAGGAAGCAACTCTGGCCGACAACGAAGCCTCGCCGGAAAAAGCTGACGAAGCTGCTAACGAACACGACGCCGCAGTACGCAAACAGCAACTCGCGCAAATTGAGACCGGACTTAGTGAAGTACAACGCGAACATGCGCGAGTTTTCGACCAACTCCGCAAGCAGGATCCGCTTCGGGCCCAGATTACTCAGCCAAGCGCCTACACGCTCGAACAGATCCAGCAAGACGTCATCGCCGACGACCGAACAATTCTGCTCGAATACCTGCTCGGAGACGAGATCAGCTACGCGTGGGTTGTAACTAAGAAGGAAGCGAAACTCTATGAGCTTCCGAACGGTGCGTTGATCAACGACGCGGCGCAAAAAGTTTACAAATTGATCGCGCAACGGCCGCAGAGCGATCCTCGCGAAGCTGATCTTCAGCAAGCTGCCAGGCACTTGTCCGAAATGGTCCTGAGCCCGCTTACCGAACATCCCAATGCGCAGCGGTTGATCATCGTCGCTGACGGCGCGCTTAACTACGTTCCGTTTCAGTTACTGCCCGGGCCTGCTGCCAACTCCGAACCACTGATCGCGCGTTACGAAATCGTCAACGCGCCTTCGGCTTCCATTCTCGGCGAGCTACGCAAAGAAAGAAGCCGCCGCCGTCCAAACACGAAGCTCCTCGCCGCGTTTGGCGATCCCGTGTTCGCCTCAAACTATGCTGAGTACCGGCAAGCCGCGAGCGGTGAGCTGATCGCTTCAGCAAAACCCTCACCGATTGAGCCGTGGTATCGCGCCTGGCGAGATATCGAACTTACGGCCGATAAGCCCGATCTCTTTGCGATCCAGCCGCTCCTCTACAGCAAGTTTGAGCTCCAGAAGCTGAGTGAGCTCGGCGGTCCGGCATCATTCGTCGCGCGGGGTTTTGAGGCGTCACGCGAAACGTTAACGAAGCTCGACCTGTCGCAATTTGCAGTGCTCCATTTCGCAACGCACGCGTTGCTCGATCCGAAAGACCCGCGGAGCACCGGTTTCTTTCTTTCAATGTTTGACGACTCAGGCCGGCCCCAGAACGGGTTCTTTACAACGCCTGACGTCTACGCGCTGCGCGCACCCGTAGATCTCGTCGTGCTGAGCGCGTGCAGCACAGGTCTCGGCAAAGACGTCCGCGGCGAAGGCCTGATCGGGTTGACCAGCGGTTTTATGTACGCGGGAGCTTCGAGCGTTGCGGCGAGTTTGTGGAAGGTTGACGATCAGGCGACCGCCGAGTTGATGGAACACTTCTACGCCAACATGCTGCAAAAGAGCATGCGACCCGCGGAAGCTTTACGTGCAGCGCAGAACACTTTGCGCACCGGTCTACGCTGGCAGTCGCCGCACTATTGGGCCGGGTTTGTTCTTCAAGGCGAGTACAAAGAAACGATCAGAATTCCCGAAGCGACAGGCGCGCCCGTGCGGGTTCAGTATGCGGTCGGTATTGGCTTGTTGCTGCTGTTGTTGGTGGGAATCGGCTGGGGCTCTTGGCGCCGGCGACAACCGCGTGCGGTGTGAACGGCTACTGAACCACAAACAAGTAAGCGCCACGCAGCGGCGTTTGCGTGCCGTCAGCGGCTACAGCAGTCAACTCGATTGCATAACTTCCGCGCGTCAGTTCATTCGCGGCTACTACGGTCGTAAGCGATTTCG
Organism: Pyrinomonadaceae bacterium; assembly: GCA_036276375.1. Taxonomy (GTDB): domain Bacteria; phylum Acidobacteriota; class Blastocatellia; order Pyrinomonadales; family Pyrinomonadaceae; genus PSRF01. The sequence continues at coordinate 3,237 of DASUOZ010000049.1, forward strand.
AGTCTTCCTGCTGAAGCGGCAGTTGCCGCGAAACTCTATCGCCGAGTAACTGCGCGCGGTAGCTAGTCGCCGCCGGCGCGTCATCGGGAACTTTCAGTCTCAGGTGAAGTTCGTCTTTGCCTGACAGGTTTATGGTTTGAAGCTGAGTCCCGCCGCCGCGTTCCGCACTAGTCATCGTCAACTCCAACGACGCGTAACTTGGACCATTTATGGTGCGCGGCCACGACAAAAACACCGCGCCCACGACAATCACCACCGTCGCAAACGCAGTCGCCGCGCGAAATGACGGCGACTGACTCGTCCACCACCAACGCAGGCGCTCGAACAGTCCGGGCTTCGGCGAGCGAGCATCTATCACGGCAGCGTTCACCGGCTGCGGCGGACCGTCCGCGATCTGTCGCAGAAACTCAACCATGAACTTTACTTTCTTCTGCCTCTCGGGCGATTTCAGGAAATACTGCTCAACCCTCTCCTTTTCCTCGCCTTCGAACTGATCGCTGACGTAAAGAGCTGCGATTTCGTCTGCGACTATGTCGAATTCCTCAGTAAACGCCGGATCCGACATCAATCGTAGCTCGACGCGCTCCTGCTCGGTCTCTGCCAACTGACCGAGCAGATACTGCCTTATCTCGTTTTTCTCGTTTTCGACTATAACTGCCGCTCCTTATGAACACCGCTACTATTATGACTGCGGACCGTCGTTTTGTTCCTGTTCCTGTTCGCGGCCATACATTGTTGGACGCAATGTTCCAAAGTGACCCGCACATGGTGCGCGCGCGTACGCAGAGCGCCAACGGAGATGGCCATCTCCGTCGCCATCTCCCGGTGACTGTGGATCTTCTGGCGTCCGTCGTAGACGTGATAGTCGTAAATCAACTCGTGTTTATCGACGGGCAACGATCGCAGACACTTCCGCAGGCATTCAGCCATATCGTTGTCGATTGCTCTCCAGGAGGAGCGCTCCGGCAGGACGTCAGTCGCAACTTCCTTGCGGCGGTTGGCTTCACGAAGAACGTTTCTCGCCACGCCGTGAAAGTAGCGCACCGGTTCGTTCACGTATTCGGCGCGAATCTCCGGCAAACGTTTAATAACGCGATCTACAGTTTCGTCGGCGTAATGTTCCGCGTCGGCAAGGCCGTTGGAGACAAAGATTCGAATCAAGCCACCACGTATGAGTTCATACTGTCGAGCCGCTTTATCGCGCTCCGGATCCAGCCACTCAAGCAGCGCGTCGAATGAATCCTTGGTGATGGTCAACTCTGCGATTCCTTGGGAGCGAGGCGAGTTTCAGCGCCCGCGTAGAACGATGAGAAACGTGCAAAAGCTAGCGCAGACACGACTCAATAGCAAGAGATTAGGCTCGTCTTGACTTTCAAATCTGCGGTTGTTGTAATCAAAATTCTTTCCCTGAACTGCGTTTGGTTTTGGAGGCTGTAAGCGTGACCATCGACGACCTTGTTTACGATTGGAATACGATCGACCCGTCCTTCTCCCCGCCGAATCGTCATATCGGTATTGACGACGAGACACTGCGCGACGGGCTACAGTCGCCCTCCGTTTCCGAACCGGCCGTCGAACAAAAACTCGAGCTCCTGCACCTGATGGAAGCCCTGGGCATCGATACTGCCGACATCGGCTTGCCTGGCGCGGGCGGTACACACGCCGCGGGAGTCGAACGTCTTGCTCGCGAGATTGCCGAACAGAAACTGAATATCAGACCAAACTGCGCGGCACGCACTCATCGCAACGACATCGTTCCGATCGCCGAGATCTCGCAACGCGTCGGGATTCCGATCGAGGCTTGCACGTTCATCGGTTCGTCTTCGGTGCGTTTCTTTGCCGAAGACTGGACGCTCGACCAGTTGTTGAAAATGACTGAAGAAGCCGTCTCGTTCGCGGTTTCGCAGGGTCTTCCCGTGATGTACGTCACCGAAGACACGACCCGCGCGAACCCGGAAACGATTCGTGCGCTCTACACCACCGCGATCCGCGCGGGCGCCAAAGCAATTTGCGTTTGCGATACCGTCGGTCACTCGACACCCGACGGCGCGCGCGCAGTCGTTCGGTTTGTAAAAGACATCATCGAAGAGCAGGGCGGAAACATCCGGCTCGACTGGCACGGCCATCAGGACCGCGGCCTCGGCGTGATCAATTCGCTCGCGGCGATTCAAGGCGGCGCCGATCAACTGCACGGCTCGGCCCTCGGCATCGGCGAACGCGTCGGCAACACACCGCTCGATCAGTTGCTGGTTAATTTGAAACTGCTGGGCTGGATTTCAAACGATCTTTCGCGTCTGGGTGAGTACTGCGAAACCGCCGCGCGTATCGTCGGCTGGACCGTGCCATACAACTATCCTGTTTTCGGGCGCGATGCTTTCCGCACGGCTACGGGCGTTCACGCCGCAGCGGTGATCAAGAGTTATCGCAAAGGCGACCAGCGTCTCGCTGACATCGTTTACTCCGGCGTTCCCGCCGGCGAGTTTGGTCTCGAACAGGTGATTGAGATTGGACCAATGAGCGGCAAGTCAAACGTGATCTACTGGCTCGAAAAACGCGGCATCGAGCCCAGCGAGACTCTCGTTAACCGCATTTTCGAAC
>DASUOZ010000050.1:0-4287 GCA_036276375.1 Pyrinomonadaceae bacterium
CCTGTCGCCCCGGCGCCAACGGCGACCGCCGCCTGTTGATCTACACACCGCACGGACAGGATCTGCTCAAAGACTTCATCGCGCGCTACCAGGAGCGTTACCCGGACGCGAACGTCCAGTTTCTCGACATGGGCTCGCGCCAGGTTCTCGAACGCGTCACCGTCGAACGCAACCGGCCGCAGGCGGATCTCTGGTGGGGCGCGTCGCACACGACCTTTCAAACTGCCGCCACCGACAATCTGCTGGCCCAGTTTCGGCCCAGTTGGGCCGACAAAGTTCCCGCCACGGCGCGCGATGCGAACGACTATTGGTACGGAACTTACGCAACGCCGCAGGTGATCGCTTACAACAGCGAAGCAGTCAGCCCCGCGGACGCGCCGCGCGACTGGGACGACGTGATAGATCCGAAGTGGCGCGACAAAGTTCTGATTCGCAATCCCAACCCTTCAGACACCATGCGCGCGATCTTCGGCGCCATGATCTGGCGTTTCTACAAAGACACGAACTCGCCCGAGGGCGGTTTCGACTGGCTGCGTAAACTCGACGCCAACGTTCACGAGTACACCGCCGACGGCACGTTGCTGATGCAGAAGCTCGCACGCCGCGAAGGCCTGATTACGTTGTGGGACATGCCCGACGTCCGGCTCTTCAAAGAACAGAAAAACCTTCCCGTCGACTACAGGGTGCCGGCGAGCGGTACGCCCGTGATTATCGACGGCATCGCGATCATCCGTGGCGCGCCGAACGAAGAAGAGGCGAAACGGTTCTACGAGTTTGTGACGACGCCGGAGAGTCTGGCTTACGCGGCGCACAAGTATTACCGCATTCCGGTGCGCACCGATCTCGATCGCGCTCAGTTACCGGCGTGGATGAACGAGCCGTTCACAACCCTGCCGCTCGATTGGGACCTGTTGCGAAACCAGGGCGCCGACTGGTTAAGATACTGGGACACCCAGATCCGCGGCCGGAACAAATGATGGCGCTCCTGACTCTCGAAAATATCTCGCGCAACTTCGGCTCGACACGAGCGGTCGCCGGCGTGTCGCTCGAAGTGGAGCGCGGCGAGTTTTTCGGACTGCTTGGTCCATCAGGCTGCGGCAAGACGACGACGCTCAGAATGATCGCGGGCCTGGAAAAACCCGATTCCGGCTCAATCCATTTTCAAAATGCGGACATCACTAATCTGGCTCCCGAGCGGCGCGGCTTCGGCATGGTCTTTCAAAACTACGCGCTCTTTCCTCATCTCACCGTGTTTGAAAACGTCGCTTTCGGACTGCGCGCGCGTCACGCAACGAAAGCCGAGCTGAACGACCGCGTGCGCAGCGCGCTCGAACTGGTCCAACTTCCTGGTTACGAAAAGCGCGCCATCGACGAGCTCTCCGGCGGCCAGCAACAGCGCGTGGCGATCGCGCGTGCGATCGCGATCGAACCGGTGTTGCTGTTGTTTGACGAGCCGCTTTCGAATCTCGACGTTTCGTTGCGCGAAGAAACGCGCGGCGAGCTACGCGAGCTGGTGACGCGTCTCGGGCTGACGGCGGTTTACGTCACCCACGATCAGGAAGAAGCGTTTGCGCTGTGCGATCGCATCAGCGTGATGGTGGGCGGGAAACTGATGCAGACGGGCAAACCGCGCGAGCTGTATGACCAACCGGCAGACATCGCGGTGGCGCGTTTTCTCGGCCGCAACAATCTGATTCGCGCAATGCGTTTGAGCTCGAGCAAGACGACCGACGGCGAATTCAAAACGCTCGACGGCGGCCATACGCTGCACGTTCCGGTGCGTCACGAAGACCTGGCGCCGCTGAATAAACCGGTGATGCTGGCGATTCGTCCCGAGCACGTGCAATTGAGCACAAACAGCCACGAGAGCGAAAATACGTTGCGGGGCACTATTCGTGAAATCGTCTTTGCCGGCGCAACGTCAACCGTTCGCGTCAACGCGAACGGGCTGTTACTCGAAGCGCTGGTGGTCCAACCTGAAAGCCTGCAAGTTAACCAGAAGTGCACCTTGATTCTACGAGCGGACAAGCTACGGCTGCTGGGACAGGGATGAAAGCCGATCGCCTCGCTTTGCTCGTCGTAGCGATCGTCGTCCTCACGTACGGTGTGATTTATCCGAATGCGGCCGTTGTCGTCAGTTCCTTTCAACAAGCTGGAACGTGGACGCTCGCGAACTATCGCGAAGTGCTGGCGCAACGTTTTGTGATCGAAGCGATTGTCAGCAGTGTCGGTCTGTCGATCGCCACGGTCGTGTTGTGTGCGCTGGTGGGCGTGCCGCTCGCGTTTCTGTTCGAACGGTTTACGTTTCCAGGGCGGCGTCTGTTTGCGGCGATCGCGGCGCTGCCGCTCGTTCTGCCACCGCTCGTCGGCACCGTGGCATTCATCTTCCTGGCGGGCGAGACTGGTATCCTCGCGCACGGAATTCAGAATCTATTCGGACTGGAAAACCCACCCTGGCGTCTCGTTGGCTGGCCGGCGTTACTGCTCTTCCACACCTACACGATGTACCCGTTTTTTTACGTGCTGACGGGCGCCGGACTGCGAAGAATCGACGCGAGTCTCGCCGAAGCCGCACGCAGTTTGGGCGGCTCGCGAGTGTTTGTTTTTACACGCGTGCTCGCACCGCAACTCACGCCATCGTTAATCGCGGCGGCGTTGTTGACGTTCATGACTTCGATGGCGTCGTTCAGTGCGCCGCTGTTGTTCGGCGGCAACGTGCGCGTGCTGACGCTTGAGATTTTCACTGCGCGCCAGCGCGGCGACGTGGTGATGGCGGTCACTGAAACGGTGATCCTCGCGGTGATCTCGCTGGCCGCGTTGGTTGTTTTCCAACGTTATGAGGGAACGCGGAAGTTTGCTGCCGCGACGATGAAGGGCGCGCCGCGCCGGCGCGTGACGATCGCGAGCGGCAAAGCGCGTGTGCTGGCGGCTACGGCAGCAGTGATCTTCGCGATCGTTCTCATACTGCCCGTGGCGACACTGCTTCTGGTCAGCTTCGCGCGCGAGGGATCGTGGACGACGCAAACGCTGCCGTCCGCGTATACGCTCGACAACTATCGCCGCATCTTCAGTGAGACCTTCGCGGCGGAAGTCTTCTTCAACAGTTTTTCGATGTCGGCGATTGCGGCGCTGGCAGCGCTACTGTGGAGTTTTTGCGTCGTAGCACTGCTGGTGAAACGAGAGCGCGGCAAGCCCGCGTTTCTTGGAAAAAGCGGCCGGCGATTACTCTCCCTTTTGATCCTCGTTCCGTGGGCGCTGCCGGGCACGGTGGTGGCGGTTTCGGTTGCTGAAGCGTACGGGCAGCCGAGCTTCCTGTTGGGTTCGTTTGTGCTGGTCGGCACGTTTTGGATTTTGCCGGTTGTGTATTTTTTGCGCTTCATGCCGCTGGTGGTGCGCGCGCTTCAGGCGAGTATGGAGCAGGTGGATCCGTCGTTGGGCGAGGCCGCCGGTTCTTTGGGCGCGCGTGCGTGGCAGCGGTTTTCGCGCGTGACGTTGCCGCTCATTTGGCCGGGAGCAGTGGCCGGTACGCTGCTGGCGTTTGTGATTGCGTTGGGCGAATATGTCGCTTCTGTGCTTGTGTTTGTGCCGGCAAACCGTCCGATCTCGATCGCGATCGCGTCGGAGCTGCGCGACTTCAATCTCGGCGCGGCGGCCGCGTATGGAGTGGTTTTGATAGTGATTATTTCGGTGAGTATGGTGATAGCGGGAAGGCTTGAGAGACTACGATGAAAAGAAAAAGCAATCCACAGATTACGCAGAGTTTCCTCTTCAAAAAGCTGCTGCGCAATCTGTGGATGGTTTTAGTAGCGCTGGTCGTGTGTGTGCAGTTGATTGCACCGCCGGCGCAATCGCAATCAGACAACGCACCATTACATCAAGCGCTACTCGACCTCCAGAACCCCTGGACCGTGCTGTGTGTTGCGGCGCATCCGGACGATGAAGACGGCAGCAGTTTGACGGTGCTGCGGCGCAAATATGGCGTGCACACGGTCTCGCTGTTCTCAACGTTTGGCGAAGGCGGGCAGAACGCCGTCGGACCGGAACTCTACGAGGAGCTCGGCGTGATTCGCGCGCACGAGACTGTAGCTGCTTCCGAGGTGCAGGGTTCCGAACCGTACTTTCTCGGGTTTCGCGATTTCGGTTTTTCGAAGTCTGCGGAAGAGACGTTTCGCGCGTGGGGCGAGCGCGAGATGCTGCGGCGCATGGTGCTGCAAATTCGCCGCCTTCGTCCGGACGCGATCATCACGAATCACGACGAGAACGGCGGTCACGGTCATCACCAGGCGA
>DASUOZ010000051.1:0-7813 GCA_036276375.1 Pyrinomonadaceae bacterium
GTTCGCCAGGCCATTGCCCAACTGCCGCACGATGAGCTGATCCTCGACGGCGAGATCACGTGGCCCGGCGGCGCGAACAGTTATCACGTCTTCGACATCATGTGGATGGACGGCCGCGATTTGCGCAAACTGCCACTCGAGGATCGTTTGGCGATTCTGAAACAATTACCGCTAAAAGCGCCGTTGCATCGCGTGGAGCCGGTGACTGACGAATCGCCGTGGGAACGCGCGCAACGAGAAGGGTGGGAAGGCGTCATTGCAAAACGCCGCGATTCTGAATACGAACATCGCCGTTCGCGAAACTGGCTGAAGATGAAGTGTGAGCTCTCGGAAAACTTCATCGTCGGCGGGTTCACTGATCCTCAGGGCAAGCGCGTCGGTCTCGGCGCGCTACTCGTCGGTCGATACGAAGGCGAGGATTTTGTTTTTGCGGGAAAGATCGGAACGGGTTTCGATACGAAACTTCTGCTGAACCTGCGCGCGCGTTTGGATCAACTCGAAATCCCCAAAGCGCCGTTTACCAGGGCGGTCGGCTTGCCGCGCGTTCGTGCGCACTGGGTAAGGCCGGAAATTGAGGTGAAAGTCGGTTTTATCGAGTGGACCACACATGGCAAGCTCCGCCATCCACGACTACTAAGCGTTGTTGAAGCTGCGAATGATTAGCCATCCTGAGAAAGTGCTGTTTCCCGCGGACGGGATCACGAAAGGCGAGCTCGCCGCGTATTACGACGCGATCGCGCCGGCGATGTTGCCACATTTGCGACGGCGTCCGATCACGATGGAACGTTATCATCGCGGGATCGACTCGCCCGGCTTCTTTCAAAAAGACGTGTCGAAGGGTTTTCCCGAGTGGCTCAAGCGCGTGGAAGTGCCGAAGCAAGGCGGCACAGTTCATCATCCGCTCGCCAACGACAAACGCTCGTTGCTCTGGCTCGCGAATCAGAACAGCATCACGATTCACGTGTGGGCCTCGCGCGTGCCGAACCTCTATAACCCGGATATTTGCATCTTTGATCTCGACCCCGCCGGTGACGATGAACCCGACGTCTTGCGCGCGGCTGCGTTGAATCTGCGTGATCTTTTGGCTGAACTCGGTTTGCCGAGTTGGATCAAGACTTCGGGTTCGAAAGGCTTTCACCTGGCGGTGCCGCTTGACGGGAAGTCTGATTTCGGCGAGGTGGCGCGTTTCGCGCATCACGTCGGCAGAGTTTTGGTCCAACGCGATCCGGACCACTTGACGCAGGAGTTTGCGAAGGTCGATCGCGGTGGGCGTATTCTCGTCGACACCGGCCGCAACGGTTACAGCGCGACGTATGCCGCCACTTACACCGTGCGCGCGAAACCCGGTGCGCCGGTTTCCGCGCCGTGCACCTGGGACGAAGTCGAGCGCGGTGAAGTTCATCCGAAGAGTTTTACTCTGCGATCGATGAGCGAGCGCGTTGCCGCCGTCGGCGATCTCTGGGCGGATATGTTGCGAAGAAAACGCTCACTGCGACAAGCTATTGACAAACTAAACCGTTAAATCACGGTTGGGAGGTGGGAATGATCGTAGAAGTGCGAAGCTACCGGATCAAACCCGGACATCGCGAGGAGTTCATCAAGTTGTTTGAGAGCAAAGCGATTGAGGCACAACGAAAATATGGCATCAAAATAGTTGGTCCAATGCTCGACGTTGAGAACCCAAACAAGTTTGTCTTCCTGCGGAGTTTTCCCTCGCTTGAAGAGCGCGATCGAATGAAAGATGCGTTTTACGGCGGCGAACTGTGGAAGAACGAGCTCGAAGGATTGGCGATGCCGTTGCTGGAGAGTTATGACGTCATACTCTGCGAGACCTCGCCTGGCTGTGTGTTTGATTGGAAAGAAGACTAGTGTAACTATAACGTCGTTATGATCGCTGTAATCGCACTGCTGTTGTTTGCTGTTGCGCCGTTCCAAACGAACGAGCGCGTGCGTGATACGTGGAAAGGTCCGGACCCTTCGGTCATTCGCGAACTCTTCAAAGAAGACGCAACTCCACCGCCCGAGCCGGCGAGCAATGCGGCTGTGAAGTTCACACCTAAGGGTGACTCGGGCATGATCAAGACCTTGTCGGATGCGCTTGGCAGCACGCCGGAAGAGCGCGCGACGCTCGCCGAGGCGTTTACGGGATTCAAGCAAAGTTACGAAGCGGAAGCAGCGAAGGCAGGGAAGGAAAACAACCTGGCGGTGACGATGACGTTTTTCATCGTCGCGAACGTGGTCGCTTATCACCAGACGGCGATGCCGGAGGATGCCGACACCGTGAAGATGGCGCAGTCGCTGGAGCAACGGATGGCGCGCATACCGGCATTTGCGTCGATGTCAGACGCAGAAAAGCAGCGAATGCACGATTGGTTGTTGTGCATGGCGGGCTTTGCGTTGACGAACTACATGAGTGCGAAAGCGAATAACGACGTGGAGGGACTCGCAACGATCAAGCAGTTCGCTGACTACTCGATGCGTGTGGCGCTGGGGATTGAAGCCGCAAAACTCACGCTGGCTGGTTCTCGAATCACGTTGCAACCGGAAGGCCGCAAGCCTTAATTAATCTCAGCGTCAGTTGCTGATCTGGTCGAAGCGGACGTTCATGATCGGGTACTTCTGCCAGTCTTTGTAATCGAAGTGCCACCACTCCGCCTCGTAAACAGTGAAGCCCTCGGCCTCCATCGCGCCTCGTAGCAGGTCGCGATGCCAGCGTTGCAGCGAAGTGCCGCCGGGATAGTTTGGGTAGGCGCGATCCGTCGTTTCGTCGTACGTGCTCACCATCTCCACGGGCTTTTTCGTTTTCAGATCGTAAAGCGTGATATCAACTGCGCAGCCGCGATTGTGACGCGAGCCCTTCGACGGATCCGCGACGAAGAGCTTCTTGTCGTTTGGCGTCGCGTCCCAGAAAACTTTCGTGACGTACCACGGCCGGTACGCGTCGTGGACCAGCAGCCCGTAACCCATCGGTTTCAACTTACTACTCGCGCGAACCAGCGCTTCCGCCGCGGGACGTTGCATAAACGCACGCGGCTCGGAGTAGAAGACGGTGCCGAACAGGTTGTTGGTAGTCGCGTAGCGAACGTCGAGCAGGACGGTCGGATCGAGTTTGACCAACTCGACGAGATCTGATTCGAGAAACTCGCCGGTCTCTACCGGTGGTTGCGCGGCGAGCGCTTCTTTGAGTAGTTCAGCTACAGGTCGTAAAGGCGGAACGCGCAGTTGATTTGCGCCTGCTTGCGGCTCGATACGTCGCCGCTTTAGCGGTACGTTAAGTACCGTCACCTGTGTCGCACGGCCCGTGCGATCGCGCGTGAACACCAGGCGTTCACCTGACAGTTGTGTCGCACCGGTGAATGCGAAAACGCTTCTCGAGATCTCGCGCAGCGGCTCGGGCGCGGCGCGTTTGAACGATGCGCAGAGCTTTCCGTCTTTTTCGAGGATGTAGAAAATCTCTGTGTCCGGGCCGTATTCGCCTATCAATCCCAGCCAACGCGCCGGCGCCGGCGCCGGCTTCTGAACGTCAAAGGCTACGACGACGTGCGCGATCAATAAGATGACGACGATTTGTTTGATTACGGTTTTCATTTGCCTAAGATGTAGACTCCAACAGTTTCTTCGCGATAGAAATCTCTGACTACATAACCACGTTTGAACGCTTCCGTAAAAGCGCGTCGTGTGCGCTCGCGCCAGTCGCGAGCCGCTTCAGGATCGCCAATCTGCACTGAATTGATGTCGGCGGGAATCTCGATCAGTAGTTTGTCGGCAGGATTTTCCAACACCGGCTCGGGCGAAAGTAGCCGTTGGACGACGCGATCGCTGGTCAACAACCACTTTACCCAGAAGCGATCGGTACCGGTTTGGTGCAGAAAGCTGGCCGCCTCTTCACCGTAAAAGTTGATCACATAACGATCGGCGATCACGCCGAGCTTGGTGAAGTTGAAATACGCGTTCAGGCTTTGCAACGGATCGAACGTCCAGGTGATGAGGTCGATACCTTGCGCGAGCACTTCATCGCGCTGCGCCAGCTTCAGTTTGTAGCCCAGATTGAAATTACGATACGCGGGTTTCACGGCCAGCATATGCGAGTGGTGCGCGATCCTGCCGTCTTCCTGAGCGACGAAGCCGTAGACAAACCCGACTAAGGCGCCGTCGTCAAAAGCCCCGAGCAGCACACCTCCGGCCGCCTTCGCGGCGATCAGGTGTGTGGCGGGAACAACGTCGAGATCCGGAATACCCCAAACTTCTTTTTGCAGCTCTTCAACCGCCCGTATTTCCGCGGGCGTGTCGACCTCACGGATAACTATTTTTGAAGTTTCACTTGCGGTAGACATGTAACTCGTGCGACAAATTTGACCGCATTTCAAATTAGGGTCGGCGCCGCCAGCCAACGCTTTGCGGCTCCGACCAGGAAAACGCGCTAAGAGTAACATTGCCGCTGCGCGAACCGCATCGCCCGCGTGTCGCAGCTTCCGGGCCTTTTTTCCGACTGGGCTTCACCGTCGGACCGCGATTATCTTAATGCGCACGCAGAGGACACTTGAGCCTAGCAAAATCCAAAACCTTACGCAGGAAAGCGAAGAAAAAAACCAAATCGGCCAGAAAGCTCAAACCCGCGCCGGCTGCCCCTAATCGCGCCGAGGTAAAGACAGCGGCCACTGCGCTCGACGAACGCTTCGCGAATGCGCGGGCAAAACTGAACGCGCGCCGGCAACGCCTCGTGCGAGACATTCTCGACTCCGCCGACGAAACCTGCTTCCTATCGTCGCGCGAAATGGCCAAGCGTTATCGCGTTGACGCCACCACCATTCTGCGCACGACACAGGTTCTCGGCTACAAGAGTTTCGCCGACTTTGCGGCGGACTTGCGACAACACTTCGTTTCGCGCATCACGCCCTACACGGTGTTGAAAGCGGCGACGCGCGAGAAGCGCAGTGTCGCGGACCACATGGACCAGGCGTTTAACAAAGCGCTCGACAATCTCAATATACTCAAGACCAGTCTCGACAATCAGAAGGTGATCGAACTCGCGCGCACGATCAAGCGTTCGCGTCACGTGGTGGTGGTAGGACTCGATTTCGCGGCGGCGCTATCGTATTACTGTGCTTACGGTTTGCTGGCACTCGGCTTCCATGCTGAAGCCCCAATCGGGAGCAGCGGCAACCTGCAATACAAGATCGAGGTGTTGACGTCGAAAGACATGATGATCGCGATCAGTTTCGGCCAGTGTTTGCGAGACACGGTTGAAGCGGTGCAACGCGCGAATAGTCAGGGCGTTCCTACGTTTGGTATTACTGACAGCAATACGTCGCCGATCGCGCGCTATTGCGACTCGCATTTGATCGCGCCGGTGGTGAGTCCTTCGATTCTCAATTCGTACGTCGCTCCGATGGCGGCGATCAGTGCTATTCACGTTGCGTGCGCGCATATTGATCCGAAGCGTGCGTTGACGCGGCTGCGGCCGAGCGATCGAGAGTACACTTCAGGCCAGCGCTGGTATCGCGAGCCGAAGCGTTCTAACGGCAACAAGCTTTGAAGTCTTAACGTTCTTTCAACTCCACAATTGAGGTTTCCGTTGATGCCCAGGTCATCTACCACACTTATTAGTTTGTTCGTTCTCCTGATCGTGATGTCGTTGTCTGCTGCGTGCCAAACCGCCGCGACCGACACGCGTGCTGCCGACGAAGCTACTTTGCGAAATCTCGATGCGGAGTGGTCCAAGGCCGCCGGCGCGAAGGATCTCGAGAAGACGGCCTCTTACTACACGGACGATGCCATCGTGCTGCCGCCAAACATGCCGGTGATCCAGGGCAAGCAGCAAGCGCGCGCGATGTGGCAGGGAATGTTCAGCGTGCCTGGCTTTGGTGGTGGTTGGAAAGCCACGAAAGTGGAAGTGGCGCGTTCGGGAGATCTCGGCTACGTGACCGGCGCCTACGAGCTGAGCGAGACGGACGCGAGCGGCAGGCCGATCGTTGACAAGGGCAAGTACCTGGAAATCTGGAAGAAGCAACCGGACGGTAGCTGGAAATGCGTCGCGGACATGTTCAATACGGACCTGCCGTCGGTGACGCCTGCTGCAGATAGACCCAGGCCTTAAGCCCTGAGCGCAACTGGACCAGCCCGCGTTTGTAACCGGCGGGCTCGTAAGCGTCGGAATGTTCGAGTTCGGAGTGGGTGACTTCGAAGACAGTGCCTGCGACGGCGTCTGTTGAGTTGCCGGTGAACTCGAGATTGCGATGAACTTCTGTGCCGCTTGCGGCGGCGAAGTCCTCGTCCTTGATCCGGATCATTTGCAAGCGATATCCGGGAAGCGCGTCGGGCTTTCCGTGCAAAGTGCGGCCGAAGGTTGAGAGTTGGACTGCTTCCGTTTGCAGCGTGCCGTAGGCAAAGAGGAGTTGCAGGTCGCTTTCGTTGCGGCTCATGTTGCACACTTCTCGGGCGCCTCACGGCTTTGCCCAAAAGTCTTACCGGCTTTGCAGCCGGATGTGAGGCGCGGCTGTGCCGCGTCCTTACGTTCTAATGACCCATCGGGAAAGTAAACGCTCTTTTCTTTTTTGCGACCCTCATTGTCATACAGGAAACCGTTCTCGGATAGCTGGTACCGTCTTTGGCCACAAATCTAATTTCTTTAAGTTTGCTCTGTTCGTTACACACATACTTTATGAACGCTAGCTCGGAGCCAGGCGGAACATGGATAACCTCGCCACCACCGTTACGATTACCAGATGAAGGAATCGAAAGTGGGCCAGGCTGTCCTTCAAACGGACCACCCATCGCGTCGCCGATAGGGCCGGCGAGTATGCAGCCACGAGCACGATCTGCCAACCGGCTGGTGGGTTTTGGATCATAGAAGGCTGACGTCATTGAGAAGGCGTTTGAGTTTTGAGGTGCGTTCGAAGCTTGGGAAGTACCTTGTAAAAGCTCAGGACTGAGTCGAATTCACCCCCCTCGAGCTGCTTGTACACTTTTGAGATTGGGAACGCGCCATCGCCATTGTCGAAACGAACGCCCCACTGCTCGGTTTGATCGAAGTCGGCCCAAGCGCCACCATAGGTTCGAATAATGGTCTCCCCAACATACCTTGACGAGGGCCAGCGCGCAAATCCTTCGGAGAACTGATCGGCATCGTCAAACTGCGCCTCGATCACAATTTTGCCTGCCCTGTCGAGTAGTTCGTTGGGCAGAAATTGAGGAGACCCAGGCGATGAGTAGAATGAGGGAAGTGACGGTTCTGTTGTTTGCCAACATTTCTAAGATTCGCCAGCAATCCACCCGTTAGCGACCAAGTCTGCGGACGCCGGCCAAGATATTTTCGGAAGCCTAAAAATCAGTCACTGCTCAGCGTGTCGCTGGAGTTCTGCGGTTTCTGCGGGTATTGCTTGTTGGTTCTTCGTAGCGAGAGGAAGGATTGTGAAGTGTGTCCTGTCAACGTCATGATCAATTTTCTCTTCAATGTGTGTGCGAAAGTGTGTGCAACGCAAAACGGGCGATCAATGATCGCCCGTAAATTGTTGAAATCTTGGTGCCCGCTAGTAGATTCGAACTACTGACCCCTCGCGTGTGAAGCGAGTGCTCTACCGCTGAGCCAAGCGGGCGCATGTTTTTGTTAACCGTATGCTACAACGCCACTTGCTTATCTTGCAACGGTTTAGCGGCTGGCTCTTCGACGCTCCCATCGCTCCGAACGTCCTCAACGCCACCCTGAGCCGTCAAGATCCCGTCAACGTTGTCGAGCACCTGCATACTAACTATCCGGCCTTCTTCCGTTGGATGAATGTAGCTTGAAAAGCTCTCAAGCGTCTTGTGACCACTG
>DASUOZ010000052.1:0-4773 GCA_036276375.1 Pyrinomonadaceae bacterium
ACACCTCGCTGGCTGTCGTGATGGTCTAAAACTTCACCTCGCCCGCAACAAACGAGCGCCGATCGGAGTCATCCGGTCGGCGCTTTCGTTCTCGTTACTTGAATACCGTAACGGCGTTCGACACGCTTGCGTTGCCGGCAGCGTCGTAAACTTTGCAACGCAGCTCGTGCGGCCCCGCAGCCGCCTTGCGCGTGTTCCATTTGATCGAAAATGGAGCGTTCGTGGACGTCCCCACCAGGACACCATCAACATACAATTCATTTCTGGCCACGCGCACGTTGTCGCTGGCGCTCACCTGCACGCTCGTGCTCTGGCCCGTTAACTGCTGTCCGAATTGCGGTGACGTGATGCTGACTGACGGCGCACTGGTGTCGACCTCACCGCGAGTGGACCACGCCACGCTTACCGCTCGTGCTGCATTTACTCGGCCGCTTGCGTACGTGCTGTCCCAACCGGCCGCGCCGAGATCGTCCGCAGTTTGTTTCAGAATGTCCGCAACCTGGCCCGGCGTCAGTGAAGGATTCGCTGAGAAGATGAGCGCCGCCACGCCTGCAACCACCGGCGAGGAGAATGAAGTTCCACCGCCCGCGCCGTACTGACCACCTCGCAGCGTCGTGGTGTTATTGCCGGGAGCGACAAGATCCATGTTGTTGCCGTGATTCGAATAGTAATAGAGAACGTCCTGCGGATCAGTGGCGCCCACTGTCAGAATGTACGGATCATCGGCGATGGTTTCCATGAGCCCTGAATTACCGGCGCCCGCGACTACGACGCCGCCTTTACTCTGAAAGTATCTTGCTGCCGACGAGATGGTTTTACTTCCCGTTATGTAGTAGCTGATGTTGGCGACACGTGCATCGTGATCGGCTGCCCACGTCAGACCGCTCGCGATGTTTGAAGCCGTCGCCATGCCTGAGGGGTCGGAAATTCGCACCGGCATGATGCCGCAACCCCACGCGACTGAGGCGACGCCGATGCCGTTGTTGCTCGCAGCTCCCGCGACTCCGGCGACCGCAGTACCGTGTCCGAACACGTCACTCGCGTCGTCGTTGTTGTTGTAGATGTTTCTTCCGGGAACGATCTTCGGCACGAGATCAGGGTGTGTCATCTCGATGCCGGTGTCGAGAATCGCGATCGTGATATTGCTGCTGCCGGTCGTCATGGGCCACGCATTGGGCGCATCGATTTTTTGCAGATACCACGAAGGGAAAAGCGGATCGTCAGGAACCGAAGGAGCCGTCTGCTGCGGCGCCAACAGTGAGTCGAGTTCGGCAAATTCGACTTCCGGACGCGCCTGGAAAGCGTTTAAGAACGCGCGCTCGTTGGCCTGATACGGCAAGTCCACGACGTGAACGCCCGCGCCGTGAATCTCACTTTCGTCACGCGCGCCCAACGCGGCGATCACTTCTCGCGCATGAGTCGAACCGACGTTTGAGTTGAACTTTACCAGGAGCCGTCCCGGTACGAATGCTTGTGATGCGCTCCTCGCCGCGTCGACTGTTTGCGTCGGTAATATAGTTACGTGCGACAGCGCCAGCAACGACAATACTAGAGTGGCAATAATTAAATTGTTCATCTTCCGGGCTCTTTCTATTTGCAGACGTTGAGGTGGGCCTTTGCGGTCGCCGGAAGACACACGGCGGCGCTGTTTGGGAACAACAACAAAGGCGTTCTCAAGTCGCGAGCGATCTGGGTTTTATTTGGTTTCGATTAGGAGAGAAGCGTTAAAGGCGGACCAGGCGCGGTGAGTGCTACCGAACACTTCTCCTGCTTTCGGTAACCCAGCCAGGTCCGCAAAGATTTGCGGATCTCTGTAGGTTTTGCGACCCATGCTCACGCGTGGTGTGCCTTTATCGTTTCAGGAACACGTATCAAATAACCGTTGAGCCGAACGAAGTCTGCTCTCCTCAGGCAACTTAGCAACGCCGTGTTGAGGGTGTCAAGTTGCAATTTTTTAGCCGTTTCAATGCGCTCGCTACGGCGCATCAGTGCTACAGACGGGTACTGGTTTCTACTACAAGCCGGCGCTAGTTTCTGCTACATGTGGGCGCTGGCGAGCAGTTGTATCGAGCATCGCAGCGTTTCACCCACTGCCGCTCCGTCCCATTAACCTTAACGCCTGTAGCAACTTAACTAATCACTGGGCCAGGCGCGTCGCTCCTCTTTGGCGTGGCCCGGTCCTTGCTCAACACCCCAACACACAACTGCACACTCGCAGCTAGGGTTTCCTCTCTCGCGAAAGGATCGGGTTGCAGTTGCGGCCTCGTCTACGGAGTCTCAGCGACGAGCCGGAGTACAAGGAACGAACCTGAGGGGGACTTGAAAGACTGTTTCCTTTCGCGTGCGGGAATCGCTCTCTAACCGACGTTGCGATTCTGCGATAAGGCACTTCAAGCATAGAACCAAATACATCAACCGGTCCGCGGTCTAAACGATCGCGGTGATCACTACTTTTCCAGGAGCTTGCATGAAAACGTTTGCCCCCACTGTCCCACAGTCTATTCGCCGTTCATTGACCACCAAAACAAGCCGTTCGTTTCGCCTGGCAGCGGTGACTCTTTTGATCGCCGTCGCCGGAACAGCACTGGCCGCGACCAACTCGTCGGCGAGTTCGCTGGGGCGACTGTTGTTTGCCAAAGCAACCTCGATGGGCGCAGCGCCGGTTTTGAAGGCGGCGCACGCCAATCACGCGCTCGCAGCGGAAGTGGCGCCTGAGAGCGCAACGATGGCGACCGAGCGACGTGGCCACACGGCCACACGGCTCGCCGATGGCCGCGTGTTGATTGCAGGCGGTGAGAACGCGGCCTCCGTTTTGAACCAGGTCGAGATTTACGATCCGTCGGCTGCCACGTTTACCGAGGCGGGAAACATGAACGACGCTCGCGCCGATCACACTGCGACGCTGCTCGCGGATGGACGCGTGTTCATTACCGGCGGGCGCAACGCGGCCGGCGCGCTGACGTCGACTGAGATCTTCGATCCGGCCACTGGCGCGTTTACTGGTGGTCCATCACTGAGCGTCGCGCGTGCCGGACACAGTGCGACGCTTTTTGCTGATGGACGTCTGTTCGTTGCTGGTGGTGACGCTAGTGGCACGGCTGAGATTTTCAACGCGTCATTATCGGGTTCGAGCGCCGCGGGTAGTTTGCATGCCGCGCGTTCGATGCACTCGGCCGCGCTGTTGCAGGACGGGCGTGTGTTCATCGTTGGCGGTAAGGATGCGAGTGGTAATGAACTGAGTTCCGGTGAGCTCTTCGACACGCCGGCGAGTTCGTTTACGACAGTCGATAGCACGCTGAAGGTCGCGCGTGTGCGGCCACACTTGCGCGTGTTGTTCGACGGTAAAGTTCAGATCATCGGTGGAAATAACGATGGATCGATGGAGATCTACGATCCGGCTCACGAAGGCTTCGGCGCGTATGCGCATGTGCTTCCGGAAAGTGATCCTTGCACGGGTTTGGCCGGACAAGTTCTCGGTTCGCAAACGCGCGCTGCGCTGTTTCATAACGGCCAGACGGAGCCGCTCTACGATCGCGCGGGACACACGATAACTGAATTGGGCGGCCACGCTTTTGTGCTTGGCGGTGCGAACAGCAGTGGCGCTGTGTTGAGCTCGAGTTCCGTAGTGGCGAGTTCGGGTGCGGAGATCTCGACGGATAAGATGGATTACGCGCCGGGTGAGATCGCGCACATCAGTGGCCGCGGCTTCCAGGCCGGTGAAACCGTTCGCTTAAAGATTCACGAAGATCCGCACACGCCGCAGGAGCGCGGACTTGATGTCGTCGCTGACGGGCAAGGTAATTTCGTCGGCGACTACCTGGTGCAGGTTTACGACATCGACATGAAGTTCATCGTCGGTGCGCGTGGCTTGAGTTCAGGCGTGACGGCGCAGACCACGTTTACAGATGCGAATCCGCAGTTGATCACGGTGGCGGCGCCCACCAGCGTAACCGTTATCCAAGGCGCCACTGCGAACTACGGAAACCTGACTTTGCAGGTCGGTGGAAATACTAATCTGTGTGAGGTCACTTTTAACGTTAATCCGGCGCTTCCGGCAGGAGCAGCGGCGGTGTTTGGAACGAATCCTGTGACCACAACGAACACCAATGTCGTTACCTCGTTGAGTGTGACGACCAGTGCGTCAACACCAACTGGAACGTACACGTTCCAGGTGACGGGCACGAATGGTGGAGGAGGTTGTCAGGGTCCTGGGCCAACTGCCAGCAACACACTTACGTTGATCGTTAACTCAGCGGCCGTTAACACGACCACAGCAGTCACAAACGCCACTGCGACTTACGGCGACGCATCGGTCACGCTCAACGCGACCGTGACGCCCGCGAGTGGACCGGCGGT
The DNA here is from genome assembly GCA_036276375.1 of Pyrinomonadaceae bacterium. Lineage (GTDB taxonomy): Bacteria > Acidobacteriota > Blastocatellia > Pyrinomonadales > Pyrinomonadaceae > PSRF01. Next base: position 4,357 of record DASUOZ010000052.1, read on the forward strand.
TAACAGTGGATCGGTCACGTTCACCGTTAAGCAGGGGCCAACGACAATCGGTGTCGCCACGACTGACTCGACGATCGTCGCGGGCGCCGCGAGCGTCAACTACCTGTTGCCCGCAGGCACCGCGGCAGGCCCGTACACAATCGAGGCGTCGTATTCGGGCGCGACTGGATTCAATGCGAGTTCCGGCTCCGGCAGCCTGACGATAGATCAAAAGGGCCTGACGATCACGGCCGCCGACAGGACCAAGACATACGGCAATACGGTCACGTTCGACGAAACCACTCCTTCGACTGATTTCAGCGTCAGTGGTCTCGTCAACACCGACACGGTGGACAGCATCACGCTCACCAGCGCAGGCGCGGCAGCGACCGCAACCGTCGCCGGCTCACCCTACGCCATCATCCCGAGCGCCGCGTC
>DASUOZ010000053.1:0-3007 GCA_036276375.1 Pyrinomonadaceae bacterium
AACCACCAAACGACCACTTCGCGTCCGGTTCGCGCGGCGTCGTAAGCGGTGACTTCAAAGATGAACAGCCGTGGTCCACGCCCTAAGCCCTTTCTGATTTCGTAGCCGTGAGCGCGCAGCACGATCAGGTCGAGCGAAGCCTCCATGCCGTCAGACAGATCTCCGATGGCGGCGGGGTGCGAACGATCTTCGTAGCGCATGGGCAAATAATGGAGCAGATCTTCAACCGTGGCGTCCGCGGCGTTTCGTATGGTTGTTTGTGACGCTAGCGCGAGCGCGAGCTTGTGTGAGAGTTCAGGTCCCAGACGCGCGATACGAAATTTGTGAAGCTCCTCAATTGAAGTGTTGAGGGAGATGGCGCTGGGCATCGGCGGGATCATAGCATAGCGAACCTTCGGATATACTTGGCGCAACAGGGGGCACTATGAGTAACGAGAGGGCGTCGGAGCTGAAGCGTGATTCGTTGAAGGAACTGCGGCATGGGCTGTTACGGCTACACAAACTTTTGCTCGATCTCGAGCGCCGAGACTTCGAGCGAGCACGCGGGCGGATCGCGAATAGCTATGAGTTTTTGCAGTTGGTGTTGAAGGACCCGTGGTTTGATTGGCTGCACCGGTTGTCAGAGCTCATCGTGCAGATTGACGAAGCGCTGGACACACGCGACCCGGAGCACACGATGACGGATGAGGACGCGAAGGCCCTGGTCGAGCGTGCAAAGTCGCTGCTGGCGCCGTCGGAAAACGGCACGCAGTTTCAGAAGAACTACTTTCTCGCGTTGCAGCAGTCACCGGATGTGGTGCTGCTGCATTCCGAGGTGATGAGGCTGTTGGGCCGGTGAACTCAATAGTAGTTGATTCCACCGACAACGTCGGTGGTATTCATACCCAACCTTACGCCGCGCAATGCTCGTCAAATGCCTTCGTGAGTTCTCCGGCAATCTGAGTCGCGTCGCGTCCTTCGATCTGATAACGCTCCAGCATGTAGACCAACTCGCCGTCTTTGAGAATCGCGATTGACGGCGACGATGGACCATAACCGGTGAAGTAGCTGCGCGCGCGTTCCGTGGCTTCGACGTCCGCGCCCGCGAAAACGGTCGCAACCTTGTCCGGCGTCACGTCGTGTTGCAACGCCAGCGCCACACCAGGACGCGCCTTACCCGCGGCACAACCGCAGATCGAATTCACGACCACCATCAACGTTCCCTGGCTGTTCTTAACTGCTTCGTCGACGGCGTCGGCCGTCCTCCACTCCTCAACTCCGAGACGGGTCAGATCTTCACGCATCGGACGAATCATGATTTCCGGATATGGCATTACTCAAGCGCTCCTTAAAGTTATTCCTGCGAAACGTCTGAATATTAACATGGCCCGCCCTCACGAAACTCAACCGCACGCGATTCGACAACATTGACTCGACTCTGTTCGCGGCGTACAGTGCGTTTGTTCGCGACTTCTCCAACGCCAAAAACCTCAAGGAGTCGTACTCGATGCGCATTTTCACCAACATGTTCACCACGACACTACGCAACCGGTTTGCTGGTCGTTGGCATCACGTTGCTCTGCCTGTTTTTAGGTCTCGGCCCGGTTCAAAGCGCTACGCAGCAGAGCAAACGAACCTTTGAAAACAAGATCCCGCCACAAGTTCCTTTGAAAATAAAGATCAAGAAAGAGAAGGAAGACAAGGCACTCGATACGGAAAACAAGGACTGGTTTCGTGATATCGAAATAGAGATTACCAACACATCCGACAAACCGATCTATTTCCTGTCATTGCACATCGTCATGCCGGACGTGCTCACCGACGAAGGTGTAATGATGTCATTCTCTATTCGATATGGCAGGACTGACTTTTACGATCACAATACGAAGCCGGTGCGCGAGAACATGCCAATCGAACCAAAAGCCACCCAGACCTTCACTTTCGAAGAGACCAACATTATCGGTTACGAAGCGTGGCGACGAAACAACAAGAAAAATGACCCACTAAAATTGGAAGTCTGGTTTAGTCATTTGAGTTTCGGCGACGGCACCGGCTTCACCTCCATGGGCGCGCTTCCTTTTCCTTTTCGACCGACGAACCAATGAGTTTTGAAAAATAGGGTTGCCCACTACCCGGACGCGCGCCGGGAGATGGAGATCGTCCGTGGGGAGTCGCCGTCGCCGGCTAGTTCGATGCGATAGACGTTCGACGGGAGGGGATAGGGACCCATGCGTTCGGCCCACTCGATGACGATTACGGCGCGTTCGTCGGAGAGAAGCTCGTCAAGATCAACGGCATGAGCAGCGGTCGCGCCTTCGTCGAGACGATAGAGATCGATATGGTAAAGCTGAAGACGACCGGCGTACGGATTCACGAGTGTGAACGAAGGACTCGTGACGTCTTCTTCGTCAATTCCGAGCGCCGCGCAGATGCCTTTGACGAAGAGCGTCTTGCCAGCGCCGAGCGGTCCGCTCAGTAACAAAATCTCGCCGCCTTCCAGCCGCGAACCGAGCTGGTGACCGCAGTTGAATGTCTCGTCCGGCGACGTGCTGATGAACTCGGCCTCGGAAATGTTCGACGCGCCTGCGGAAGGTTTCATGCGTTCAGTTACGGTTGTTCTCCCTCGCGATCGAGTAGCTGGATGGCTTCACTGAAGTGTTCGCGAATATCCGACGCGACCATCGTGCGCATGCCGAGTTTCCGTGCGGCGAGATCCCCGGCGAGACCGCCGGCGTAAAGCGCCGCAATCGTGGCTGCGAGTGGATCGGCGTCTTTACCGAGCGTTCCGTAAGCCTGCGCGAGAAAGCTGGAGATTAGACCGGTTAGCGTGTCTCCCGATCCCGCCGTGCCAAGTCCCGCGTTGCCGGTCGGATTGATGAACACTCGCCCATCCGGCGACGCAACCAGTGGTCGCGAACCTTTCAACACGAGGATCAACCCATGCTCGGTAGCGAACTTCCGCGCCACCGAAATCCGATCGTCAAGCGCCGCCCGACTATCCGCACCAATCAACCTCAACATCTCGCCC